>JAJYGA010000021.1 GCA_021785255.1 Actinomycetes bacterium | reverse complement strand
GTGGTTGAGTTCATACAGGCGATGATGCGACAGAGCTTTTTCCGAGGTGTCAATTGTGATAGATGTGATAAATAATCTCGATCTCTAGATTGTTCGAGATCCTCTTTTCGCCGTGAACTATTTGGAACTAGCTGCTTGGAGGAAAGCAATGGACATATGCGTCGCGATTGTAAGTCATGAAAAGCTTTGTCCAGTTGCGAGTGTCTGTCGCTGCCACTTAAATAACTGGTCAGAGAGGGACTAGGAATTAGATCTAAAGATTGTGCTTTGGTAGGATTTATGGAGATCGTTGACGACCAAGGGAGAGGGGATTGGTTCTACCTTTATTTAGACCGCAGGACCGAGGTGGTTGTCTGCCGATAGCGTATTTTCATGCCATGGCTCGTTTGGGTATTGAAGGCGTTGTGGTAGTCGAACCGCAAGATATCTTTGTCAGCGTTGGATATTTCGACGATACGGAAGCAGTTATAGATGTTGATCGATGTCGAAAGAGAGGGATTCCTATTTTGCGCCGCGAGATTGGTGGTGGTCCGGTGCTCCTCGGTCCTGGTCAGGTGTTCTACAACGTTGTTCTCAAGCGGAATGATCCAAGAATTCCAAAAAGTGTTCTGAAAACCTATGAGGAGTTTTCGAAACCAATTGTGGCAACTTATGATGCATTAGGGGTGAAAACCGCGTTCAAGGCGGTAAACGACTTAGTTGTCAAGGACTCACATAAAAAGATCTCTGGACAAGGTGCTGCTGATATCGGCGACATGTTCTGCTTCGTAGGTGCAATTCTTCGTGACTTTGATACGGCTCTCATGGCTCAAGTCATAAAGGTGCCGGAGGAGAAGTTTCGAGATAAATTGCAAAAGACTCTTGAGGAGAACGTCACCTCGATTTCCAAGGAGTTGTTGCAGGTGCCTTCTAGAGAATCAGTGGAAGGGCGATTAATAACCGAACTCGCTAGCTTTTTTGGAGATGTGGAGATCCGACCCCTTCCGACGGAGGTTGTAGCATTAGCGCACGAAGTGGTTGAAGAGTTGCAAGACTCCGCCGTCGTATATGCACCCAGAAGTCGCCGTTATGATGCTTTGCGTATTAGAGAAGGTGTGACATTTAGAGCAGGGTTGCATAAGGCCGTCGGTGGTTTGATCCGGGCAAAGGTTGTGGTTGAGGATGAAGTGATAAAGGAAGTATTTATAAGTGGCGACTTCACTATTATGCCGAAGGGCGGACTGAAAGAACTGGAGTCTTTTCTGCGTGGAGTGCCTTTTGTGAAAGAATCAGTCACGTCTCAAGCGGATCGGTTCCTGCGCGAGTCTAATGTTGAAATACCTGGGGTTAGTGCGAATGACCTCGCTGAGGCTATCGTTGGTGGCTAAAAGTTTAGATATTCACTTGATGAATGTAGCGAAGGTAGGTGTTATAGAAAGTGAGGCAAAAGCATTGCCTCTCTTCGCTTTTCAAGGGTTAGTTTGTTGTTTCTTCGGTTGAAATGTGACTTCTAGCATTCCGTAGTAATTGTCCCGGCAACGGTTGTGTTGTGTCTAAAATTCGCTAATTTATCCTGACAAGACAATACACTTGCACAGAGACTTGGTCTCGAGGCACCCGTCTGTTCAGTGATATTTCAGTCGTTTAAGACTTATTGATTGTTGCGATCGAATGACTCTTCAAGGTGCGCACAAGGTGGTTGATCTTTTTGGACGATGGGAGATTAGGTATTGTGCGAAGAAAGTGCAACTAGAAATTTTGAATACATTGGACGGCCCATGGATACCCGAGGTCTGTCTTAAATAACAAATGTTTCAAACCCTAAGTGAGCGTTCCACCGTTCAATGAAGTCTGATGAGAACGTCATAGCCGCAAATGCGGTGGCGGCTGTTATATGGAGAGCGTTTGGTGCAATAATTAATCAGGCTATGCATGGATATTTGAGGATATTGAATATTGGAACCAACCTGAGTTGTCTGGCAAAATGGAGAAGTCATCTACAAGATGCCACGTCGTTGGTACAGACAGATAAGGCAAAAGAACCCTTTATACCATCAGCATGCCGCGTACTTCGTTCAGCGGATAAGAGCATCTCTGGCTTTTGGCGTGGGAGGATTAATATTCCAATGTCTAGATGATTGGCCAAGGATAAGGTCTTTGATCTTCAGGTAGGTCTAACAGAGATCCGTTCTTTATCAAATAGTTGGCACGTGTGATGAGTGATGCGATCTCAGGTTCAGCGAGATAGTGATCTAAGAAGGAAAAGTGTTTTTCGGCTGCGACTTGCAAAAGGGTCAAAAAGTGATCACTAATAGAGGCTTTGCCAAACTCCCAAATAACGCTTCGTAGTTTGAACTGTTTGTGGAAGCACAAGCCGTTATCGATAGCGAAGATCTTACCGTTCGCATCGATAAGAACATGACCCCCTTTCCGATCGGAGTTGTTTGCCAAGATGTCAAATGCAGCCAGATCGATGAGTATTGGATGATTCCCATCGTCTTCAAGGATCTCGTAGTAAGTTTTGGAAAAGTCCGCTTCTATGAAGTACTGTAACGAACCGACACCATATGGGAGGTCCTCGCGTTCAATGGTGAGTGGAACCAGCCCGAGTTCCAGAGTTTCAGAGAGAAGATAGGCAGCGACCTCGCGTTTATATAGCCCGGGAGGGAAGTCCCACAGTGGGCGTTCGCCAACTAGAGGTTTATATATGGCCTTGATCTTGTTGTGTTGGGAACCCACCTCAACTAGTAACGTTGCATTTGAACTGTTTGCGATTCGACCAAGTACCTTTACGGGTTCTCGCTCAAGACGCTCAGCTATTTGAGCTGTTATAGGTTCGGTGCTCTGTGACCGTTTGTTCTGGGGCAACTGTGTCCGATCGGATCTAATGGGTAACCGCATAAAGGACAAGGAGGTCGTCCTCCTTCTACTGCACGTGTTCCCTCTATAGCGAGCGCTGCGGCTTGCTCGCGACTGATTCCAATTAGAGCGGTCGACGGATCATCGTCGGTGGTAGCCTCGTCAATTTCGATGATGATTAGATCTCTAACTTCATCGTACGCTAGAGCAATCGATCCTGCTACGAAATCGTACTCGAGATCCTCTGGAATCGAAGGAAGAACGGGAAGTTCTTTGGGTCTAGGTAAGTCGTCAAGTAGTTGGGCTATGAACTGAACTAACGATGCAACTTGTACCTTTTCCACTTTCAGGGCTAAGCGTTCTCCCAAAAACTCAGACCAAAGGAAAAATACCCTTTTGCCTGGTTCTCCGATCGTTCCTACCGAAATGAACGCTGCTTCTGCAAAGTTGTAGTCACGTCCCAACTGTCGAGACCTTTCTAGGTAGCTTACTTCCTGAGTTCATGCATATTAGACGGGGTACACCATTTGTCATGCTAACTACCGAGACTGATGCCGTGTCTATTTGAATTCTTTGGAACTGATCTAGATGCATGCCTAAGGCGTCGGTGACGGCAGCTTTTATCGTGTCTGCGTGGGAGAATGCCACGACAATCCCATTTTTGTGTCGTTGTTCTGCTTCAATTTCGAACTTTACCATACGATCAAGCATCTCTGTAAACGACTCACCTTTTGGGAACCTAAACTTTGACGGACGCTGCTGCACCGTAGACCATTCCGGTAGTTTGTAAAGCTCCTTGAGTTCTCGACCAGTCCATTCTCCAAAGTCACACTCTACTATGTGTGTCGAGGTCTCTATGACCGATGGTCTTGTTGTCAATGATTCGATGTAAGGTTGTGCTGTCTCTTGAGCTCGTTCTAGCGGCGAGACATAGATAGCCGTTGGATGTGGATAGGATGCATTCAGAACCATACCCAAGTTTCGCGCTTGCTCCCATCCCTCATCAGAGAGATGTAGACCCGGTGTTCGACCCGGAAGGACCTTCCCTGTTGTAGAGGTCTTGGCATGACGAACAAATACTATGAAGGTCTCTTCGACCGAGGAGGTTTTATCATTTGTGCTTGTAGCATCCGTGACACTGGTCGATGCCGGGGCCTCTTCAACGGTCAATTATCAGGCTCCTTATTTTTTCATTCATAAGTTTCGTCCAAGAAAACGTGACTAGGCGAGCCGTTCAACGATCATCGCCATACCCATTCCACCGCCAACACACATGGTTTCAAGGCCGATCGTCTTATCATGAACTTCGAGTCCATGTATGAGTGTGGTCATAATACGAGCCCCAGTCATTCCAAAGGGATGACCTAGAGCGATTGCTCCACCTTGAAGGTTTAGTTGACTTTCTATGCTAATACCTACTTCTTTGCAAACCGGCAGTACTTGGGCGGCAAATGCCTCGTTGAGCTCAACGAGATCTATGTCTGAGATAGTCATGGAGGCTCTCTCTAGAGCTAATTTGCAGGCCTCGATAGGACCGACGCCCATGATCTCTGGCGCAATGGCAGTGACCGCTGAGGACACGATTCGAGCTAGAGGCCTGACTCCGAGTTCTTTGGCACGACTCTCGCTCATGACGACGACGACGGCCGCTCCATCGTTCAAGGGACAAGCGTTTCCGGCAGTCACTTTCCCGTCGGGTTTAAAGGCCGGAGGGAGCTCTGACAGTTTCTCCAGAGTCGTATTAGGTCTTGGACCGTCGTCTTTGTCTATGACCACCCCATCACCTCTGGTATATGGGATAATCTCGTCTTTGAAAAAGCCGTTTTCGACGGCAGCCACCGCCCTGGCTTGTGAGATGACTGCGTACTCGTCCATTTGTGTTCTGCTGATCCCGTATTTCTCAGCGACGTTCTCCGCAGTTAGTCCCATAGGTATGTACATCTCATTGATGAAATCTGCTCTCGATTTATCCGTAAAACGTGGATTCAGATCCTCGGGATTGAACGGTGACTTGCTTGTTCTAGATACACTCTCCACCCCACCGGCAACGAAAACGTCGCCTTCACCGGCTTTTATGGCGTGATAGGCCATTCTGATGGTTTGTAAAGAGGAAGAACAAAATCTATTTACCGTCGTACCTGGAACTGAGTCTGGTAGACCTGCTAAGGCAGCTACGTTACGTCCCAAGTTCATGGACTGTTCCCCGTGTTGAATTGCGGCGCCCCAAATTACGTCTTCTATTTGGGAGGGGTCTAACTGTGGGATCTTCTTTAGTACTTCTGCCAAAATATACCCACTTAGATCATCCGGTCTTACGTCCACGAACGATCCCTTGAATGCTCGACCGATAGCGGATCGACCTGTTGCAACGATTACGGCCTCTGACATCTAGATCTCCTATTAGCTTGTCTGTTCGCCATATTAGCAGGGACGAATCAGCGTGGCATATCGAGGATTTAAGCCGGTGTATGGGTCTCTAGATATTCAAGAACGCGCTTTGCATTTCCTTTGGCCTTGACGTTGTAGAAGGTGGCTTCGATGTAGCCGTCCGAAGAGATTACGAAGGCTGATCTAATAACACCCTCGTATATTTTTCCATAGTTCTTCTTCTCGCCGTAAGCACCGTAAGTCTTGAGCGCTTCTTTGGTTGGATCGCTAAGAAGTCGGAAAGTCAACCCAAACTGTGAAGAGAACTTTTTGTGGGATTCTATTGAGTCGGGAGAGATGCCAATCAGTTCTACGTCCATCTCTCGAAGTCGACTGTAGATGTCGTTGTATTCGCATGCTTGGGCGGTACACCCAGGAGTGTTGTCTTTTGGGTAAAAGTACAGTACAACTCGCTTGCCTTTAAAGTCGCTCAAACAGATTGTAGAGTTGTTACTGTCTTGGAGGCAGATCTCTGGAGCTGGCTCGGAGGGGGTGAGTCTTCGCTGTTCGTTATGGGTCATGCCTGAAAACATATACCTTTGCGGTTGAAGGTGTAACATTAACTCGGGATATTTATGAGGAGTTCGTGTTCTTAGTCGAGCACGAACTCCTCATCTGATTTTCTGTTGTTAGCTCTTCTTGACAGGCGAGTAGGAGCAGATGGTCTCGATCATGAGCCTTGAGACAACATAAGGATCTACGTTCGCATTTGGCCGGCGATCCTCTAAGTAGCCCTTCTTTTCTTTCTCGACCGCCCAAGGTATACGTACAGATGCTCCACGATCTGAGACACCATAACTGAAGGCGTCGTAGCGAGCTGTCTCATGGGCTCCAGTCAATCGACTTTCGATCCCCGGTCCGTAGTTGGCGATATGCTCGTCAGCGTTCTTCCCAAGGGCTTCACAGCCTTCGATGATGGCATCGTAGCTTTCTCTCATCGCCTTGGTTGAGAAGTTGGTATGGGCTCCAGCACCGTTCCAGTCACCAATCACTGGCTTAGGATCCAAAGACACTGAGACGCCATAGTCCTCTGCTATACGGAAAAGCAACCACCTGGCGAGCCATATCTGATCACCTATTGCAGGTGCGGGGAGAACACCGATTTGAAACTCCCACTGGCCCATCATTACCTCAGCATTTGTTCCTTCGATGGCGATCCCGGCATCCAGACACGCCTGGGTATGTGCTTCCACTATTTCGCGACCGACCATCTTTTCGCCGCCGACACCACAGTAATATGGCCCCTGCGGAGCAGGGAATCCGTTGTCTGGCCAACCGAGAGGGCGCCCGTTTTGCATTAAGGTATACTCTTGCTCTATGCCAAACAGAGGTTCATGATCTTTGTAGCGTTCTGCTGTCTCAAGGCATGCGCTCCTGGTGTTGGTTGGGTGCGGTGTGAAGTCCGTGAGTTCTACTTCACAAAGAACTAGGACGTTATTACCTTTGCGAAGCGGGTCCGGAGCAATAAATACGGGTTTCAAGACACAGTCAGAGCTGTTACCAGGCGCCTGATTGGTGCTGGATCCATCGAATCCCCAGATAGGAGGCTCTTGACCGTCCTTGAGAATCTTTGTTTTGTTCCGCATGATTGGGGAAGGTTTCGTTCCGTCGATCCAGATATACTCTGCTTGATAACTCATCTACTCTCCATTGTTTGAACCGCTTTGTATGCGTTTGAGCTGACTATATAGTCTTGGCGATGTTTGTTACAGGGATGTTTCGTTAATGCAACAGCTCTGTAAAGCATTGCATCCGTGGCGAAATACCCATTGTTTGTCACCGAGAGGGATGGTATGTGCTTGAGCAAATTTGTTTCAATCCAGTTCTTAGTATCTTTGTAGTGTTGTTTGTAGTTTGTTGGACGTGTTACTTGCTCCACTGGGACTTTGCAATCAGTATTTTGACACTGTATCGTTGTTAAAGACAGGTATTGGTAATTCTCTTATCCAGAACTTTCATCGTATCGAGGTGTGAATTGGAGTCTGCTAGAGTTCAGCAACTTAGATGGGCTACGTTAGCTGTCTTATCAGTCTCTTTGATAATGTTGAACCTGGACAACACTATTTTGAACGTAGCCCTCCCGACACTAGTGAGAGATCTTCACTCTACGACCTCTCAACTTCAATGGATCGCCGACTCTTATACGCTTGTATTTGCTGGCCTCTTGCTAACTGGTGGAAGTCTGGGAGATCGATTGGGTCGAAAATGGATCTTTATGGCAGGACTTTTTGTTTTCGGGATCGGATCTGTATTGTCGGCTTTCTCTGGTAGCTCGGACGCGCTGATCTTTACGAGAGGATTCATGGGGATTGGTGGTGCCATGGCGATGCCCGCGACGTTGTCAATTATTACAAACGTCTTTACAGCTCCAGGTGAACGAGCCAAGGCCATCGCAATCTGGTCAGGTTCTTCGGGATTAGGTATAGCTCTTGGTCCTATTACGGGAGGTTGGTTGCTCTCTCACTTTTGGTGGGGCTCAGTCTTTTTGGTAAATGCACCTATTGTACTGATAGGTATTATCGCGGCTGTGTGGATTGTTCCTAACTCTAAGGATGCGAACATTCCGCGACCCGATCCTGTAGGGTCGCTACTATCGATAGCGGCTTTGGGGACTATTTTGTGGGCAATTATCGAGGCTCCGTCAAAGGGTTGGACCTCCTTTGAGATTCTCAGTGGTTTCTTTGTCGGAATTTTAGTATTGGGGTGTTTCCTATTTTGGGAGTCAAAGATTTCTCATCCCATGCTCCGGTTGCACTTTTTTGAAAATCCTAGGTTTTCAATGGCAGCCTCGTCGATTGCAATAGCTTTTTTTGTTCTTGGCGGCGGCTCTTTTCTATTGACGCAGTACCTTCAATTTGTTAGAGGTTACACGCCGCTCAAAGCCGGGATACTGTTTTTGCCGTTAGCCGTTACACTCTTTGTGATGTCGCCGCTAAGTGCGCAGGTGGCGCACAAGTTTGGTACAAAAATAACCGTTGCTTTTGGTCTTACGGCGGTGGCACTTTCCGCTTGGTCCATAAGTCGATTTTCGACGACTTCTTCGTTGCTGCAGATCGAGTTGACGTTGGCTTTTGTGGGAGTAGGTTTGGCATTTACCATGCCTCCTTCAGCAGAGTCGGTTATGGGATCTCTACCGAGATCGCAAGCGGGTGTCGGTTCAGCTACCAACGGAACGCTAATTCAGGTCGGTGGTGCGCTGGGAGTGGCGATATTGGGGAGTC
>JAJYGA010000038.1 GCA_021785255.1 Actinomycetes bacterium | reverse complement strand
CTACTAAAAGCCGGAATCGAGGAACGTCTTTTACAAAGCGCGATGGTTGCCCTAGACAAGCTGGACAAAGTATCACCAATGCAGGTTATAGAAGAGTTGCATCAAAAGGAGATACCAATAAGGATCGCAGAAACTGTCGTAGAAAAGCTTGCTCAAGTATCTCCTCAAAGAGCTCTTGACGTAATGTCCGACATGGGTGCAGACGACGCATCTATCTCTTCTTTGCAAAAGGTTCACAAATACAGCGCCCATGCGGTCAAGGGAATGAAGGTGGTAGTGGATCCGCTTTGTGTTCGTGGACTCGGATACTACACCTCTACTGTATTTGAAGTATCACATCACTTATCGTCAAGCTCTATTGCTGGAGGTGGACGATACGATAGCATGCTTTCAAGATTTGGATTAGATATCCCTGCCTGTGGAATCTCTTTGGGATTTGATCGAATACTCAGCACGTTAGAGGAGATGCAGCTTGAACGACCTAGAGGAGGACGACGCATCTATCTCATATTTGATCAGGACATTGAACTAGACGAGGCGTTACTCGCGGCCAGGGAGTATCGTAGAGCAGGTTACTTTGTATCTTTGGTATCACACAGACGAGGTTCACGTTCTCCGATGAAAAGACTTGCGACTGAAGCTGAGGAACTTAAGCGTCAAGGCTCGTTTGATGAGTTCTGGTTTCAAACGCTGGGAGAAGACCTTGAACCTCGACTACTCATGCACTAAAAGTTCTCTTCAGCCCAAGATTTCATAGTCTTGAACAAACATTCAATCTCTTTACTGTTAGTTAATACAAAATAATCTTCAAAGTTAGCGAACACCCACTAGAGATAAGAAGGATAATTTCTTATTCCAATTCTTTAGTTCTAGGGGGATAGGTGACTGATACAGGCACAGCGACCGTTACGGAAGAGAACGGCCTTAAACACGGCGTCTTAACGTTGTTTGACTCCGCGGTAATGGGGGTGGCAGGGGTCGCCCCAGCCTACTCTATTGCCGCTAGTACAGCAACACTTTTTGGAGCTGTAGCACTTGGCGGACCAGCAGCACTTTTGTACTGCGGTATCGCAATGTTCGGAATAGTTTGGGCATTCAACTACCTAGGTAGAGTAGAGACGAACTCCGGAGCAAGCTACTCCTGGGTTAGAAATGCCCTGCATCCGTTTCTTGGTTATATAGCCGGTTGGGCGCTTGTAGTCTCTGCGCTGATCTTCATGGTAGCAGGTTCTTTCCCAGCGGGTTCTATTACGTTAGGACTCTTTTCGACCTCACTGGCCAACAACACCTTGGCAGTAACAATACTAGGCTCTGCATTTTTCCTCGTTATGATCGTTGCCGTGGCAGCAGGGGTTACTATTACCACCAAGTTGCAGGTGATAATGTCATCGATCGAACTTGCTTTGCTCGTGCTATTTGCGGTTTTAATGCTCATTCACGGGCATGACGCTCATTCGTTCTCTTGGAGTTGGTTCTCACCTAACATCTTCCATGGATCTTCTGGATTCTTTGCAGGAGCACTAGTAGCGGCATTTTACTACTGGGGCTGGGATGTTACTGCGAATCTCAACGAAGAGACCAAAAGCGCCAAGGTCACCCCAGGCATCGGAGGGATCATCGGAGTGCTGGTGGTTTTCACCCTCTTCGAAGTATTTACAGTTGGCTCGAACTTGGTTCTAACCGCAAAAGATATAAGCAATAACTCCGGCGACGTTCTTGGAGTTATTGGACAACTGGTTTGGCCAGGACTCGGTGGAAAACTCATCGTTATTGCCGTTATTCTCTCCACCGTAGCTACCTTAGAGACGACCATTATCCAAGTAACTCGAACCATGTTCTCCATGGGTCGCGACGGTACCTTGCCAAAGGCACTAGGCAAGGTTCATCCCAAGTGGAAGACACCTTACGTGGCTACGATAGTCGTTGCGGTAATCTCCGTCGGTCTGTTTATCGGATCCAACTACATAGGAACGATAGGCAACATTCTTACTGACGCCATAAACGCAATTGGACTACAGATCGCCATCTACTACAGCCTTGCTGGACTCTCAGTAGTAGTACTATATCGAAAGCAACTAACAAAAAGTATTGGAAACTTTATCTTTATGGGGCTATGGCCACTTGCTGGTGCGGTATTTATGGCCGTTATGTTTGTAAAGACAATTCCGGGGCTAAACGCGACGACACTTTATGTCGGACTTGGCGCCATGGCATTGGGCTTAATTCCAATGGCCATTTATTGGACCAAAGGCAGAGATTACTTCAAAATGCCAACCAAAGAAGAACGGCTCGCTCCCGAAGAAGAACTGGCGAACATCTAAAGTCATCTAAAGATAGCGTCAAACAACAGCACGAAACCCTTCGTGCTGTTGTTTTTATTCCACAATAGAATCTACGCCCGCCTCATCGATCATGGAGGTGTCCACAGTGGTAAACGCTGCTTCGTGGTGCGGAGGGGGTGGGATTCGAACCCACGGGGCTTGTGGCCCAACGGTTTTCAAGACCGTCGCATTTGTCCGCTCTGCCACCCCTCCTACTGGATCGCTCAATTAGCCTAGCGGATCTAGGAGTTCTCGAATCCATCCTTTTCCTATATGTCCAAGGTTCTTGGCTGTATTGACAGGTGGATCTTCTTTGGTGACTACTTCTGCACGCGGGTAGGAGCCCAGGAACTTCACGACTACTCCAGAGTCGGAGATCTCCTCGAGACATTCACCGACTTTTGGATCTGAGACGTGACCCTCAAGATCAATGATAAAACAGTACTCACCCATTACAACCTTTGTAGGTCGCGACTCCAACTTCGTCAAGTTAATTGACCGCTTGGCAAAGTGATCTAGGATTCCCAGGAGTGACCCGGGTCGATCCGCCAACTGGAAACACGCTATCGACGTCTTGTCTCGACCAGTCGCTCTAGGTATACTCTTTTGTCCCAATAAAACAAACCGGGTCTTGTTGTTGGAAAAGTCCTCAATATGGTCCTCCAGTATCTTCAAGTTATAGATCTTGGCTGCCACAGACGGACCGATTGCAACGATCGTGGGATCGTGCATCTCACTGACCAGCTGGGCAGCTCGAGCAGTTGAATCAGTCGATCTTATCTCTACGTTAGGAAAATTTGTCTGGATATACGACAGACACTGAGCGCTAGCGTGCGGATAGGATATGACGACCTTAATCTCTGACCTGTCTACGTTGGCCAAGCCCAGTAAGTTTTGATGAATGTCGAGGACAACTTCTTTTTGTATGAGCAACGTACTCTCAAATATGATTGGATCCAAAGTTGCAAGTACCGTTCCTTCAATGGAGTTTTCAATCGGCAAAAATCCAAAGGTATAGAGTCCTTCTTCTGTCTTTCTAAGAACATCACGAAAGCTTCCAAGTGGTACTAACTTGGCGTCTTTAAACTCACTAAGTCGCAGAAGTGCCTCTTCTGTAAAGGTACCACTAGGACCCAAGTAAGCAACCGTTGGGAATGGAATCTGATCACTCATCAGCCTTGAGACTAATCACCCCTGGCGCTATTGACCGCTGATCTTCATAGATCGATACTGCTCAAAGATCGAACTACTTCGATCAGTGCACAGTGATCAAGATCTCCGCCTCCTGAAAATGAAACTGACTCTAGGTAGCTTTTTGCTAACCTGGTCACCGGAAGAACAACTCGATTCGCTCGAGCAAACTGGTCCACTATGTCCAAGTCCTTGAGGTGAAGATCGACCTTAAAGCCTGGCTGATATCGACGCTCCAACATCTGCTTTGCTTTCGCTTGCAACAGATTTGAGCCTGCCCTACCAGCCATCAAGGCTCCAATGGCTTCGCCTTGATCAACATCGGCTTCTTCCAGCAGCCTTAATCCTTCGGCGATGGTTGCTAAAATTCCAGCAACCATTACTTGGTTTACTGCCTTAACCACTTGTCCACTACCGGCACCTCCCACCAGCGATACATTCGAACCGACAGCCTCAAAAAGTGGGCGTGCACGCTCAAATACTTCGGGTTCACCCCCTACCATTACGGATAAAGTGCCAGCAATTGCCCCAACATCACCTCCGGAGACAGGTGCGTCGAGTGCAAAAACTCCCCTGTTTTTCGCAACTTGATATATCTCGATAGCGAGAGCTGGATCTTCAGTTCCCATGTCGATGAAGATCGTGTTCTTATCCATGGCTTCTAACACCCCATCCTCACCGAACACCACATCTCTGGTGACTTTAGGTGTCGGTAACATCGTCACGACAAACTCCGACTCCATAGCCAAGGACCTATAGTTATTTGCTCTTTTCGCACCAAGTTCAACCAGTTCTAAAACGGGCGGTTCAGATCTGCTTATGACCAAGAGATCAAAACCCGCTCTGAGTAGGTTCTTGGCCATAGGTTTTCCCATAAGTCCAAGTCCTATAAATCCAACCTTGGTCATCTCACGCTCTCCTTTGGGTAAAATTTCCTCTTACAAAGATTTTGCAGTTCCTAAAACGGTATTTGTCTCGCCTTTCAGTCCCTCTTGGCTCTAAAGAAATATCTCCTTACAACTTTATTCAAGAGTTCTTCCGAATAGACGAATCTCGGCACCTCTAACGTCCCCCAAGTTATATCCAAGCACTCTAGATACGATAAAATCCGCATCACCGTCCAGTTCATTACGGCAAGTATCTAAGCTTTTCAACGTGGTTAAGCCAAGAAATGACTCCAACATTATTAAGGCCGCGCGAGGTGAAGAACGTGTAGATCTACTGTTGCAAGGTGGCAAGGTATTTTCCACCTCAACAAAGGAATGGATCGAGACTGATCTTGCCATCTCTCGCGGCATTATTGTCGGTTGGGGTCACAGAGATGCAAAAGAGGTGGTAGACGTATCCGATTGCTATCTCACACCTGGCTTCATCGATTCTCACATGCATCTGGAATCCACCAAGTTATGGGTAGACGAATTCGTTGCTACAGTTCTCCCCCATGGAACTACCGCCGTGGCCGCAGATCCACATGAGATCGCAAACGTCTTAGGTGTTGAGGGAGTAAAAGCTTTAATCGAATCTTCTATTCCGCTTCCTTTTACCTTCGGAGTTTGTGCATCTTCATGTGTACCTGCCTCGAGATTCGAATCTCCTGGTGCAACACTCAATGCGCAAGATATCGCAACTCTCTTGAGAGACGACCATGTACTAGGAGTAGCCGAGATGATGAACTATCCCGGCGTCATTGAAGCAGACATCGACGTTTTGGCCAAGATAGCCGTTGCAGGAAACAAACGAGTGGACGGACACTCACCTGGAGTCAGCGGTTTCGCCTTAGATGCCTATCTCTGTGCTGGTATCGAATCAGATCACGAATGTACCATGTATCAAGAGGCCCTTGAGAAACGAAGAAAGGGCATGTGGATTTTTTTACGAGAAGGTTCCGCCGCTAAAAATATTGCAGAGTTGTCTCGACTTGTAAAGGAGTTTGGAACGGATCACTGCGCGCTTTGTACCGATGACCGAGAGCCAAAGGTACTTTTGGAAAAGGGACACATCAACGACTGCATTAGGGTGGCAGTTGAAAATGGAATATCTGTAGAAGACGCTATCGTAATGGCGACTTCCAACGCTGCCGACTACCACGGACTAACGAATCTAGGAACGTTATCACCCGGTTACCAAAGTGATGTTTTGGTATTTGAGTCTCTTGAAAGTCTAGAGCCCAGCCTCGTATATCAAAAGGGACGACTAGTAGCCAAGAACGGCAAAATGGTACCTGGCATCATCAATGCCAAGCCTGCACCTTCGTGGATGCGCAACACAGTACACCTCAATCATGAGATATCAAGCTCTGACCTCACCCTATCGAACCTAGATAGCAACTCTACAGTCAGGGTCATTGAAGTCCATGAAGGGTCCATAATCACAACAGAACGACTCGTAGCACTTTCACAGCTAAAAGTTCAACGCGTGAATCGCTTGGCAGTCGTTGAAAGACACAGAAAAACGGGTAGAATTGGCCGAGCTTTTACAGTTGGGTTTGGTTTAAACAGCGGTGCGATCGCTTCCACTGTCGCTCATGACGCTCACAACCTCATGGTAGTTGGAGGTCTTTCTGATCAAGACGCCGGTGACATGGCTACTGCCTGCAACTACTTAGCGTCTAAAGGAGGTGGACAGGTAGTGGTGCATAAGGGCGACGTTCTTGCCTTCACCCCACTACCCATTGCAGGTCTTATGAGCGAGAGTCCTCCAGAAGAGGTCGCAAAACACCTAGCCCAAGCTCAACAAGCAGCACGTATTTTGGGTTCATCAATCAACGAGCCCTTCATGACCTTGAGCTTTCTTGGACTCTCGGTCATCCCAGAGTTACGACTTACAGATCAGGGACTTGTAGACGTGAGGCTCTTCGAACTAGTCGACCCAACCGTTTCCACCTAACTTCCCAGTACAAAGGTGCTTACAACCGTGACCACTACAACTTTGTCGAATGTGAAATAATGATTATAGCAAAAACCGAGATGTTCTCTAAGAGTGATATAACTTTGTAGCAAATGTAATAGAAGGGAAGTCTTATATGCCCGACGCCGTAGTAGTAGATGTAATTAGAACGCCAGGTGGAAAACGAAACGGATCACTTAGAAGTTGGCACTCCGTTGACTTGGCCGCCGAAACCCTTCTAGCACTAGTGAAACGCAACGACCTGGATCCGTCCCTCATCGAAGACGTCATTATGGGTTGCGTAATGCAAGTCGGGGAACAAGGCATAAATATAGGACGCAACGCTGTCTTAGCGGCCGGATTTCCAGAGAGTGTATGTGCAACAACCATTGACAGACAGTGCGGATCATCTCAACAGGCTGTAGCTTTTGCAGCTCAGGCAGTTATGTCTGGCGTGCACGATATCGTCATAGCTGCGGGGGTTGAAGTTATGACTCGAACCCCGTTGGGCTCTTCTATAGTCTCGGGCTTAGGAAGGCCCTTCGGACCTAAAGTGCAGCAGCGCTATATCGAACGTGGTGGTCTCGTCAATCAAGGTATCTCTGCTGAACTTATCGCTGATCAATGGGATCTGACGCGTGAGGACCTCGATCGTTTCGGATACGAAAGTCAGATGAAAGCAACTCGTGCAACTCAAGAAGGTCGCTTTGATCGAGAGATTGTTCCAATTGACATAATAGACGAAGACGGCAAAGCTACGGGAGAAAAACTCCGTTTCGACGAGGGTATACGACCAACGACCACCATGGAGGCGCTTGCGGGGTTAAAACCAGCATTTAAAGAAGGTGGTAAAGTCACCGCGGGCAACTCCTCGCAGATCACCGATGGTGCCTCAGCGGCGCTGATCATGAGCGAGGAGCGGGCGCAGCAGCTGGGCTTTACGCCAAGAGCTCGTTTCCATGCGTTCTCGCTTGCTGGCGTCGATCCAGTCACAATGTTAACTGGTCCCATTCCGGCGACCAGGAAGGCGCTTGAAAAAGCAAAGATGAAGATCGACGATATTGATCTGGTAGAGATAAACGAAGCTTTCGCCTCTGTCGTTCTAGCTTGGGAGAAAGAGATTCATCCCGACATGGATCGCGTAAATGTCAATGGAGGCGCCATTGCTCTTGGTCACCCTCTAGGTGCTTCCGGAACCAAACTATTAGCAACCTTGATTTGCGAGCTAGAACGTACAGGAAAGCGTTTTGGTCTACAAACAATGTGCGAGGGTGGAGGCATGGCTAACGCCTATATCGTCGAACGACTTGGATAAGAAAGCTTAGTAGATAGGTATAGATAGCTTCTATCGATACTTAGTGGCAAAAACAAAGCCAACGGTCATCAACCCCATACCAACAAGGAGATACCAGGTCGACTCTCCACCAGGAAGAACTGCAAGGAAGTTGACCACAATAAGAAGTGCTCCTAAAATCAAGGGTCCAAACAGGAACCAAAGATGCCAGGAGGGACTTTTTCTCTCCGACCGCGGTTTCGGAGGAGTATATCTTCCCGATGGTGCTATTTTTGGTTGCTTTGCTCGTCTTGTAGCTTTTGACATTAACTCATTAGATTACTGGCGATAGGAACTCTTCTAACTCAGGCGTGCGAGATTGAACGAAAAGGAGCGCAATCCCCTTCTGTAAGGGAGGGGTCAAGCGACCTCATCCTTTTTAGGTCTACCTGGTTTACGTCCGGGGAGTCTTTGATTCTCGACATACTTCTTCACAATCTCTAGTGGTGCTTCACCACAAGATATAACAGCATACGACGGTGACCAGAAGTGGTTCCCCCACAAAGCGTTCTGTACTTCCGGCCAGTTCTTCGCCCTTACTCTCATAGCTGAGAGTGTCTTCATAGACATCACCAGTCTCGATAGGGCAACTTTAGGTGGATAGCTAATCAACAGGTGAGCATGATCACCGTCTGTCTCAAATGCATCGAGGGTGGTATCAAAACGAGTACATACCTCTAAAGTCGCAGATCTGATCTCGTCACTTACTCTCTCGGTCATTACATTGCGTCGATATCTGGGAACCAGCACGATGTGGGCATGCAATCGATAGACCACATGTCTTCCATTGCGCCAATCATCGATCATACAGCGCAATATAGTACATAGCAAT
>JAJYGA010000156.1 GCA_021785255.1 Actinomycetes bacterium | reverse complement strand
CCATATATCGTGCAACTAACGTTGCCTCGCTTAGACGAGTCCAGGCGATGTGCCTCTTTCTATGATTTGCAAGCTCGGTCCTTTAGGGCCGAGAAGTTGACTTACCACAATGTGTATGGTTCCGCGTGAGAAGCTCCTGTCACGGCTCAGTGCCGGTTACTGTTTTCGGAAAGCAATAGCTAATCTTGGGGTTATAAGAATGTCTGATTTTTACTATGGTTGCGCAGGTTGTTGTTGCACCAAATACCAGCTACTTCTGGATGAAAACCTATCTTGTAAGTCCAAAATGAGTGCTTCAGGACCCAGCGACGGAGATTACCGGAGGTCAAACCTTCTTGCAACTAGAGACCTTGGAGATCATCAGGATGTTGTGTTAAATAAGATTGACACCTTAGGAGAGTTGTGCGTGGACGTATGTCTTGAGGCCAAGAACTCTGTGCAATTGCAACTTAGTATAAATTAATATAATGCCGATGATATTCGACGCGTCAAGTGGCCGTCCACCTTGTCTGACCATAGTTTTCAGTTGCAGTTTTAGTGATTGTAGATGTCGAGCGTCTGCAACTAAATGCCAGGAGCAAGTTAACCGTAGCTTACCAAGACTACGTGAACTCTACTGAATCAGCTCCTGGTAAGTCGGCGTAAGGTTAGGCAGTTCCTTGGTGGAAGTTAGCTGTGACGTCAAGGTATTGAGTGACTCTTGAATATCTAGTAGTTGTTCATCGCCTAGGTTTTCCCAAAGCCTTGCAGCTAACCTTTCAGTCTTGTCTTCAATTGCAACTCTTAATCTTAGTCCGTCATCGCTCAGCTGCCCATCTTCATGAAGCAGTCCCCTTGATTGAAGAACACTTTGATTCTCAATCCATTGCTGCTCGCTCCAACCTCGGGAGGATAGTACGTTTTCTCGCGACATGTGGCCAACGGAACTGAGCAAGATATGTGCTTGAAGACCAGATACTTCGGTTCCTAATAACACAGAGTTGTGAACATCCCCTTTATGCTCCCGTATCAATGTGGCAGTGTGAAAGAGTTTGAGATGGGACTCATCAGGTACAGATATGCCACAGTTGGCTGCATAAAGAGGTTTACCTTCCATGCTTCCTCTAAGAGCTACGTCATCTAGAAGGTGGGTGAGCGACAGCATCTCTCGCGAGTTTACGGACGCACCGAGTAATCTTTGTAAGGCCGTATCTGCTCCTTCAAACCTTTTGGCTATGAAACTTTCAGGTCCTGTAACTTCCCAGACTGAACTCGCATGTTCTCTTACCAAGGCAGGAGAGAAGTTATAGAAAGTCGCGACGATTGTCTCGTACGTTACTTGTCCCATTGGAGCAGCTCGTCCTGCAAAGTATCTTGTCCAAGCACTCTTGACACCAAGGGACTTGTATGCATCTCGACACTCTTTGACGAAGTATGTGATGATGTGAAACTTCTCAAGTTCCGCCCAGATTGGTCTCAAGAGCGCGACTCTGTTCTGATCTTTGGTCATCTTTAAAAACTATCATTGCGGGCCATTTGACAATCGGCAGCACCCACTGGTTTCGTGATGTCAGGAGGAAACGATATTCTTGAGCTCAATTCGTTGATGCAAGTTTGATCGAAATTGAGCGCAATCCCCGTGCATAAGGGAGGGATCCAACAACCAGAGCAACCATGTTGCAAGGCGTAAAAATGACAGGTGAGGATATCTCCTATAATGATGCAGAGGCTAATACTAAGGTAGCAGTGTGGGTAAGTTGGAACAGATCATAAGCGTAGCATCCTGTAGAACCGCTATTATCCCATCCGATGCCAACTATCGCATGGCTCACGACTTATGCCATGGAGCAGCACTACTGTGGAACCAAGGCGTCGATTGGGTTCATACCCAGTGGAAAGCTAAGCGGTCCCCGAACAAGTACGACATTCAAGCGTTCCTCAACTCGCTAGAGCACCAGGATCGTCCGTTACACGGCCATACCACCGAGATAATCGCACACGACCTTCACGAGGCAATAACCACGTCTAGAACAAACCAGAAAAATGAAATAAAGGTACGACTTCCTTGGCACAAGAAGAACTACCGCCCACTCTCTTTCTCCAAGGGATCTGCTTGGCGTATCTCCAAAGGTCATCTCCACCTGTCTCTTAGTCGAGTTTGTCAACGCATTGATCTAGCTATTCCTGAAGTCTTTGATTCAGCAACTGCCAACCCAGTACCATACGACAAGTTGAGTGAGGTCCAACTGTGCTGGGATAGAGATAAAAGACAATTCAGTCTGCATATTCCTTATGAGACAGTGAGCGACATCTCTGACGGAGATGCTACTACCGCTATCGATGAAGGAGTCGTCAACTCTATGGCATTAGCTACTTGGGTGGATGACAAGACGATAGACGTCACCGTCATCAATGGACGTAACTCCCGAGCGATCAAACGCCAGAGAAACAGAGCTGTTGGCCAACTAAAACGCAAGATCAGCCGTTACAAGTGTCAATGGCCATAAATATATATTGCATCTTTGAACACAGTTGACGTGCTAAATATGGCCGTCTTAGCTAGATTAGGAGGAATGATGGATCCAAAGATAACTGAGCTAGCGAAGGGCAAGAACTTTGCTGCATTTACGACGATATTTCCAAGTGGCTATCCTCAGACGTCGATAATGTGGATCGACGCTGACGATGACCACCTCTTGATAAATACAGAGACACATCGAGCAAAATACGTAAACATAACGGGGAACCCCAAGGTGTCTGTTGTGATTTGGGATAGTAACAATCCGTACTCTTATATAGAAATTCGTGGTGTGGTCGTCTCTACGGTGCTAGGAGAAGAGGCATTAGCTCATATTAACGAGGTGTCAAAGAAATATACTGGCGGCGTTTATTCAAACCCCATTCAGTCGGAGCGTGTTATTTTGAAGATACTCCCCGAGAGAATTCGTGTCAATGGCTAGAAGCTAATTAAATTGCCAAAGGACAATGAAGCAATTAGATGGCATTCACTGTGATTTGGCTGGTTTCGATGGCGTTTATCTCAAATACAGAGGTATGGACGTAATTTTGTTACGGATTAAGGCTTGCGGTCGGTTTGAGGAGCTGGCAGAGAGGAGAGCAGCATGTTTGTTTACGTGAACAGCGAGATGGTAAAGGAGGAAGATGCCAAAGTCTCGGTCTTCGACCATGGTCTTGTGACGGGAGATGGTGTCTTTGAAACAATAGCCGTGTACCAGGGGCGCCCGTTTGCCCTGTTGAGACATCTGAGACGGCTAAAAAGGAGTGCCCTTGGACTTATGATACAAGAACCCGACTTAGTCGAGATGGAAACAGCGGTTGACCTGGTTGTTTCTCAGAACAAGTTAAAAGAGGGAAAAGTTAGGGTTACGTATACCGCTGGCCAGGCTGGCTTATCATCTGACCGATCATTTAAATCGCCGAGCGTGGTAGTGGCGTGCGAATCCTGCAACTTTGGAAATGGTACGACAACAAAAGTAACAGTTGCGCCATGGTTAAAGAATGAGAGGGGAGCGCTTAGCGGCTTGAAGACGATATCTTACGCTGAGAATGTTCTTGCCTTGGCGTTTGCTCAAGAAAAAGGGGGGTCTGAGGCGATATTTCAAAACTTAAATGGAGACCTATGTGAAGGAACGGGGTCTAACGTCTTTGTCGTATGGAACGACGAGATTGTTACACCGCCGTTGAGCGATGGGCCTCTTGCTGGAATAACGAGAGAGCTGGTTCTGGAAAAAATCGGAGGTATCGAGCGAACTATCCCTATGGAGATATTTCAGTCCAAAGAGGTCACTGAAGTTTTTCTGACATCCACCACCCGTGAGATTCAAGGAGTCGTCGCAGTCGATGAGCATCAGATCTCCAAAGGTGTAATAGGTCCTATTACCTTGGAAGTTTCAGAGGCATTTGAAAAGCTTAAGATAGAATCAAGCAATCTGTAGTATCGTTCTTGGTGTTTGAAGAACTCTAGATCGGGGTTCGGTGCTGGAAAAATAAAATGCCGATACCTGTTAACGTTAGTTTTAATGTGATTGTCGTCAGAAGTTATCACAACGTGTATCCCTTCTTGAGACGATGCAATAGCTCTTCTGCTTTGTCCCAGATCTTTAAATAGCTTGGTTTTGTGTATGTTCTTCGTCATTAGTTGTAGTAGCTTCCATAGGTTGGACTTTCCCCCGAGTTTCCATAGCGAGGGATAATCTGTGGATCATTGCGGCGATCAAGTGAACCAATAGTTGATATCAAATATTTGCCGAGGCGGTTCTTGTGGCAGGGCTTGGGCGGAAAGGTATGTGTTTATGGAGCGGGAGTGGATCATACAACTGGTTGATCTGAAGGGATTTGGAGGAGCCGACAGATCAGAAGGTATTCTTTACGTCGAAGAGTCAGAACTCTCAGGCCAGATCCTTTCTCCTTCTTTGAGTGGCGACATCGTCAAGAGAGTCTCGTTGTCTGATGGAAGAGCGCCTGGCGTTATCGACCTTGCGTTTGACGATGCCGAGGCGGTAAAGGCGGGGTTGGCGTGTGGTGGCGTTGCTCAAGTTGCAATCTTTGAGAGGAAAGAGTTTCCGAGGGAGTATTTCGATCTAAAACGAAAAAGAGTTCCCTTTGTTCTAGTTACGTCCGTGCGTCCTTCAGGGAACACAGAATGTTCCGTCATCACTTTGGATCATTCAGACCCTAATGTTAGTCTGCCGCGTGATGTAGTGGATAAAGCTCGAGGACTGATTACTGCGGCGAAAAAGAGTACTACGGTGCTGAATCTACAGGAGTGCTCTTACTACATCTCTCTTGTTGCTCCAAAGACGCACATGGTGGTTTTGGGCGGGGGAGATCTAGCGAACAAACTTATAGAACTTGCGGCTCTTCTTGACTGGAGTGCAGAGATAATCGAAGAGAGCAGCATAACGATGAATGCCAGACTCTTCGAGTCTCTCACATTAGGGCCGTTGGACGCGTTGGTGGTTTTGTCCCACGATCACGAGGCTTCTACTCCATTTATTGCTTCAATTTTAAAGTCCAAGGCTGGGACTTACGTGGGTTCATTAGGTTCTCGTCATACTCAGGCGGAAAGACGAAGACGGTTGCTTGAGTTAGGTATCGGGGAAAAAGAAGTAAGTGAGATATATGGTCCAATTGGACTGGATGGATCTGCTCGAAGTGTTGGTGAAACTGCTCTTGTTATATGTGCTGAAGTACAGGTCCATAAATCAAAGAGGCCTTTACGGCATCTTAGGGATTCCTTAGGGCCTATCAATGCATGACACCTGTTTTGAAGCACCCCCGTCGAAGATATTTTGCTAGGGTAGTGGTTATCACAAGCACTGGAGGATCTTTATGAGTTGGCAACCGATGGACCTTGCCCCGAAATCTGACGACTTAGACGCTTTAGCGATAACAACTGTTCGCATGCTAGCCGTTGATGGAGTCGAGTCAGCAAACGCTGGGCATCCGGGACTTCCTTTAGGTGCTGCTCCCATGGCATGGACACTATTTCGGTACTTTCTACGGTTCAATCCTAGCGACGCCCGGGATCCCCTACGAGATCGATTTGTTCTTTCCGCGGGTCATGGATCGATGCTGCTCTACTCGTTGTTATATCTCTTTGGATACTCGGTCTCAGTAGATGACCTGAAAAGGTTTAGACAACTAGGTTCTATCACCCCAGGACACCCAGAATTTGGCGTCACCGACGGTGTGGAGACTTCAACGGGACCGCTTGGTCAAGGGATCGCGAACGCCTGTGGAATGGCGATTGCCGCACAGATGTTGCATGGCCAAGGAGCTATTGCTCGAGAAGACGTCCCGCGCATCTTTGCCATTTGTTCAGACGGTGATTTAATGGAGGGAATCTCAAATGAAGCCTCTTCGCTGGCTGGTCATTTGGGATTGGATAATCTGTTTGTGCTATACGACAACAACTCCATTTCCATTGATGGTTCCACTGAACTAGCCTTCACCGAGTCGAGAATCGATCGCTATAGAGCTTTAGGATGGCGATGTGTCGAGATCCAAGATGGCAACTCCCATGAAGAGATCCGCAGGGTTCTAGATGAGGTCTTGTCAGAACATGTTGCCATGCCGACGTTTATCTCAGTCCGTACGGTAATTGGATATGGCGTCCCAGGTCGTGAAGGTACCGAAAAGGTTCATGGATCGCCTCTTGGCCCGGAACTAACCAGCCAACTCAAGCAAAGATTTGGATGGCCAAGTGACACGTTCTACGTCCCCGACGCGGTGCATGAACTGTGCAAGGAAATTGTCGAAGGAAAACAGGCCGAACTAAGTGAAGCTCGCGGAAGATGCAAGAAGGAGCCAAGATTCGACACTTTGGTTCCTTCTTGCATCGACTCTCTTTTTCAACAGATATCTTCAAGTTTTGAGCCAGGTAAAGCGCTAGCGACGAGGGTGTCATCAGAAAAGATCCTGTCGCAGCTCGTGCCAGCGATTCCAAACATGGTGGTAGGGACGGCTGACCTTGCCGAATCTACAGGTCTTGCCATAAAGATGGAGGAGTTTTCAAAGTCTGATCGAAGCGGGCGTTTTGTTCACTTCGGCGTACGTGAGCACGCCATGGGGGCTATTTTGAATGGCTTACACCTGTTCGATCAACGACTTGTGGTTGCTGGTTCAACCTTCTTGGTATTTTCAGATTACATGAGAGGTGCTGTAAGACTTTCGGCACTTATGCGCATCCCGGTGATTTTTGTCTTTACTCACGACTCTGTAGGCGTTGGGGAAGACGGTCCTACACATGAACCAATAGAGCAACTCAATTCACTGAGGCTTATTCCACATCTAGAGGTATATCGGCCCGCAGACTCTCACGAAACTGTAGTTGGCTGGCGACTTGCTATTGATCGAGAAGTTGATCCTTTGGCGTTGATCTTTTCACGTCAAGCGTTAGCGGATCTAGGGCCGGATAACTTGGATCAAATTGTGACCTACGGTGCCAGGGTAGTGGCGGGAGGTGTCGGCAAACCGGATCTCGTTATTGTGGCCTCAGGATCGGAAGTCGCTTTGGCCAAAGAGGTGGGTGCCCGACTGGAAGCCGACCTTGGGTTATCTAAAGTAAGAGTCGTCTCAATGCCCAGCCGAGATCGCTTTTTGTCAAAATCTCCATCCGAACGTCAAGAGATAGTTCCTTCCAATACCAAAGTAGTTTCGGTAGAGGCGGGAACGACCATGGGATGGCTAGAGGTGGTCGGCCCGCAGGGTCTAACTATTGGAATCGACGAGTTCGGCCACTCTGGCAAGGGACCAGCGGTTATGGCGGAAATGGGAATCTCCACAGAAAAGGTGGCTACTCGTATAAAGGACTGGATTTTACAGGACTCCTAAGAGCGAAACTTTTAATTGTGCGTTATTACAGTTTGATTTTGTCTTTCCGTAAGTTGTGCTAGGAGCTTTCTATCTTAAAATGGCGTAACATCTAGTTGTAATCCAAATTACTTATGTAGTGGTACGACTAAGGAGATGTCCATGGTAAGCACGGTAGGCCTTCTCGCAGAGATCAAAGACGGTGAGAGGAGGGTGGCGCTTGACCCGAGTGCTGTAGCTACTGTTGTCGCGCACGGTTACGGAGTAAAGATACAAGCAGGTGCGGGCGTTCGAGCAGGATTTGCCGACTCAGAGTATGTTGGCGTGGGAGCTGAGATCGTCTCTCAGGCAAAAGATGTTTGGGCTTGTGATCTAGTAGTCAAGGTCAAAGAACCCCAGCCTTCAGAGTGGCAGTACTTCAGACCTGGTCTCATCCTGTTTGCATACCTCCATTTGGCAGCTGAGCCGGAGTTGACTAGAGCTCTAGTGGAAAGCGGAGTGGAGGCCTATGCCTTTGAAACTCTTTCCTATCCAGCTGGCCTTCCGCTACTCGCTCCAATGAGTGAAGTGGCTGGTCGTGCCGCAGCGATCGTCGGTGCATACTATCTAGCGGCAGGTTCGGGTACTCTTTTGGGTGGTGCTGCTGGAGTACTCCCAGGACGCGTGGTAGTTGTGGGACTTGGCGTTGCTGGAACCATGGCTGCCAGAGGGGCGAGAGGAATGGATGCCGAGGTGGTCGGTGTAGATGTAGATCTTCATCGTCTTTATCAGGCACATCAAGAAGGCATAGTTACTGCAACGGTGGCATCGTCGGATAAAGCGATTGGAGAGGTTGTTGCCCAGGCAGATCTAGTAATTGGAGCAGCACTGGTTCCCGGCGCTAGGGCACCCAAGATCGTGACGAAAGAACACATTGCTTCGATGCGACCAGGATCAGTTGTGGTAGACATCGCTATCGATCAGGGAGGATGCATTGAGACCGCTAGGCCTACCTCACTATCGCACCCAATCTACGAGGAGATGGGAGTAATCCACTACTGCGTAACAAATATTCCAGGTCAGTATCCAAGAACTTCATCTAGGGCACTATCTGCTGCTGTAGCGCCACGTCTCTTAGACCTCGCTGCTGACTTAGGGTCTCCTAGGCTGGTTGGCTCTTTGAATGTCTCTGGGGGTAAGGTGGTTTACGATGCTGTCTCCGAGTCCCTGGGTATGTCTTAGACGCTCCTGATGTCTAACATCACTGTCGTTGCGTCAAGTAATTGGCTGGCTCTATCGGATCAGATCA
>JAJYGA010000165.1:1131-37376 GCA_021785255.1 Actinomycetes bacterium | reverse complement strand
CTCTTCTGAGCACGATGATCTGCGTGTGAATTCTTCGAGCCTTTAAGTTGTCGGTAACATCGATTCGATAACGACCCAAGACAACGTCTTCAAACACATAGGTCATCACCACCGCCGTCCAGGCAAGAGCCACGATCAATGCTATCCCGCCAATGTGCAACGCTTCAGATGTCATCTGTGGGGAAAGGTGAAACGTTGGAAGAAACGCCTCTAACAGCAAGATCGGCACAACGACGCGACTGGGAACTTTCAACCGATTCAGGGCCGATCTACCAAAAGCCGAGTGAGAAGTGCTCATCCTCTGGGCAAGTTTTCTAAATCCCAATACGTGAATCGAGATACCAAGGACAACAAACAAAAGAGCCGCCCCCAGATAAAGATATGTCGAAGTTTGCATTCCTCATCCCTTCCACGTTTTTTGTTTTCTCGCCAACGCAAAACCCGACACCATGTATCAAGGTTTTACAAACGAAGTTCTAACTTCTATAAAAACCCAACACCCCTAGGGGCAAGTTCGAGCCGCTTAATCCTTGATCCACGTTCTTGTTCAAACGATCTAACTGCTTTCAGTAGTTGTTTCCTAGAGCTAGCACTTATATAAGTTCCTCGTTCATCGGTGTTTCCTACAAAGACATCGAGATCAGCGCCGTCTTGGTTCATGCTTTCAAGATATAGCCCAAACTCTTTAGCGCTATCTACATCAACATTTGCAACCTCTGAGAACGGTGGCAGACCGAAGCTCTCACGCTCTTTATACAACCTCCGCAGATACTCTACCATTTTAGCGCTGTGAAGCTCCTGGACGAACTCCGCATTCATATATCTGCCCTGTAGGTGAACAGCGCCCCTAGAACCCCCCACTATGGTCGAGGCTCGAGAAAACAGATACATAAGGTAGGTCTTGGTCTCTGAATTTGGATAGATGAACTGGTCGAAGTCCAAAAACAGGACTGCTGCTGCCTTCATAGATCCGAGCAACACCGACTCAGTAGCAACGACTATGTCAATCGGACTCTGAGCGTCACCGCCCTCCAAAGACTCCATCTCTCTCACGGTCGCTCTTTCCCCCAATACAGTCTGTAACTCAATGGAGATCTTCTGAGTACCTTTGGACACGCTAGCAAGTTCAAAGGAGCGACACCCGCTACATACCGGTGGTACCGTTATCTCACAACTCGAACAAAAAAGACCGTTGAGAGTTGATCTCTCTTTAGCCCATGTCACTCGGTTAAAACCTTCGAAGTTCCCATGCACAGCACCAGTAACTCCTATGAGTGGCCGTTCGCAACTCTCACAGACTTGAATCACTTTACAGGACTTACAGCGCACTCTAAGAATGAAACCTTTTTTGTTGAAGACCACTACTAACGTCGCATCGATCTTACTCTCTGCACCTTGGCTTTGTTTTTTAGAAAGTTCAAATACCTTGGGCACCACTTCAAGATAAGACCGATGATCAAAGGTGTTGTGAAGATATACATGAGCAAACCCTTTTGCCATGACCACCTTGGGTGGTTTCATCACCTTTGCAGAACGAAGGGCGCTCAAAGGTGGCAGGGTCGTGACCGCTTCCAACTGCAGCCCCTCAAATTGAGCACGATACTTGGCTATGTCCCAAAGTTCATAAAATGGTGTCCGTTGCTCTCGCATTGAACGATCAAGCGGATCCACAACAACCAGAGCAAGTGCGTTGGACACCGGTGCCATTACGGCGCTCCTGGGACCAATCACCACCTGGCAGCTTTGGCATGAAGCTATATTCATCCAGTCGTTGTCATAGACGTTGACCACGCATCCCAAAGTGTCCAAGGCCACTTTAACTTCATTCACGCGCGCGAAGTTAGGAACGATCACAACGACCGACCCACCTCTTTCCAGATAACTACTGACTCGATCTTTCAAGACATCGAGGAGAGAACCATCAGAAGGGGACCAATAAAGAACAGGTCGAACGGCTTCCTCCATCAACTCGAAAGGATCAGCACGTCCATAGGGCCCGTAGCGCATGAGATAAGGGGATTCAACTTCATACCTAAAGTCTCTAGCAACATGTTCGTTCGAACTCGCCATCTGCAAAAAGTACGCTGGTGACGTTCTGTAGAGTTCACCAAGTGCAAAACAAAGATCCACCAGTGGTGCTTTTGGACCAGGGCCAAGTTTGGACCGAACGTCCTTTAGGCGATACTTTGAAGCATCCGCGCCGATCTTTACAATCCAACCCTCCTGTATCAAAGAGCGCAGAGGTACTTTGACACGCATCCCAACTACGGGTTCACCTAGAGACTCCGGCCAACTGTAAGTAAGTGCCCTGCTGCGAGGTCCAGCTTTTGGCAAGACGTCAACGTTCAAGGTGCCTTCTCGATCTCTGCGGATCTAAGTCCATCATGACCAAGTTCTACAAGGACAAAGCAGATCGGAACTCCGTCAACTTCGAAGTCTCCTCCCAGGTAAATCCCTTTTCGCTTCTACCAAAGTGCCCATAAGCGGCCGTTTTTTTGTAGATAGGGCGTCTAAGTTTGAGTTCTTGAATAATAGCTCCAGGACGCAGGTCAAAGACCTCTGAAACAGCCCTTTCTATCTTGGCTGGATCAACTGTTTCAGTACCAAAGGTCTCCACCATAATAGACACAGGGTAGGCTACTCCAATAGCATAAGCTACCTGGATCTCGCATCTGCGTGCCGCACCAGATGCGACGACGTGTTTTGCCACCCACCTCGCAGCGTATGCTGCTGAGCGATCAACCTTTGAAGGATCCTTTCCTGAAAATGCCCCGCCACCGTGCCGAGCGGAACCACCGTAGGTATCTACGATAATCTTACGACCAGTAAGGCCCGCATCTGCATGAGGACCACCTAGTTCAAACCTCCCAGTCGGATTTGTGAGTATCGTCATATCGGATCTGTCCAAGTCGTTTGGAAGCATGGGAACTATGACTGAGTCTCTCAAGTCAGGAAGCAAAAGCGTCTTCAAATCTATCCCGGGCTGGTGTTGGGTAGATATAAGAACCGTCTTTATTGCCTTAGGTTCATACCCTTCATACTCCACAGTTACCTGGGTTTTCCCATCAGGCCTAAGATAAGGCAGTACATTGGCCTTTCGAACTTCAGAGAGCCTTTGAGCCATTCGATGAGCGAGCCATATAGGTAAAGGCATTAAATCAGGAGTCTCGTCGCAGGCGAATCCGAACATCATTCCTTGATCCCCGGCTCCGAGTTTAGAAAGTTCATCTTCGCTCATACCTTCACGGGTTTCATAAGAACCGTCAACACCTTGAGCTATGTCTGGGGACTGTTCGTCCAAAGAGACCACGACTCCACAGGTATTTCCATCGAATCCAAAGTCTTCACGATCATAACCTATGTTGCAGATTGTTTGACGGACGATCTTGGGAATCTCTACATACCCTGTTGTTGAGACCTCTCCCGCAACCACAACGAGGCCAGTGGTCAAAAGAGTCTCGCAAGCTACCCTTCCCTGGGAGTCCTGACGCAAAATCTCATCCAAGATCGAGTCTGAGATCTGGTCAGCCATCTTATCAGGATGACCTTCTGTAACCGACTCCGAGGTAAAAGTAAAGCGTCTGTTTGCCATCTCCGTCTCCTGTCCTATTTGAAGCATTCGGTAAAACCTGTTGGATATACCCTAGAATCCTTCGAGCATTCTGTGTGCCATGGCAAGGACCTTTACCGCTACCATCTCTTTGGAAACTAGCTCAAGAGAAAGTCGATCTCCTGATTTCGTAAGCACTGTGACAGAGTTGGTGTCAGAGTCAAATCCTGCTCCTGGCCTAGTAACATCGTTGCCTACGATGATGTCTACCCCTTTTGCTCGAAGCTTTTTTTCAAGGTTCTCCTCCAAAGAATCCGTTTCAGCCGCGAACCCCACGTAAATACACTCACCCGACTTGGATGAAGTTAGTGAAGTCAAAATATCGCCGTTAGCCACAAGTTCGAGAGTCATTCGCTCTCGTCCTTCTCTCTTGATCTTTGAAGTAGAGACATTGGCAACTCGAAAGTCTGAGACCGCAGCGGCCATAATTACGATATCGGCGCCCTCACGTTCCAAATGCATAGACTTGGACATCTCTTCGGCAGAGCTAACGAACACCCTCTTAACCCCTGGAAACTCAGGGGCAGGAGTGCTTGTAACCAAGACAACCTCAGCGCCGAAACAGGCTGCTACCTTTGCAAAGGCCCTCCCCTGTTTACCACTTGAGCGATTTCCAATGTAACGAACGGGATCGATGGGTTCTTGAGTACCTCCGGCACTCACCAAAACCTTTCTCCCCAACAAACTCTTTTTCCCCTCAGCTAGAGCACAAGAGACGAAGTCAGAGATGACGTCTGGTTCAGCCATCCTTCCCATGCCAGTGTCACCCGCTGCCAAAGACCCACTACTGGGTGGCACAATGAAGTATCCTGCATCTGAGAGCGTCTTTATGTTGCGTTGAACTGCGAAATTTTCCCACATCTCCTCGTGCATTGCGGGGGCCAGGACCACTTGTGCCTTTGAAGCCATGACCGTTGCAGTTAAAAGATCATCTGCCGCTCCATTCGCCAACTTGAATATGAGATCAGCGGTCGCAGGTGCTATACATATAAGATCCGCTGCACGACCTAGGTGAGTGTGCGGAATCGAGTCTGAGTCCTCAAAGAGGGACACTTTGGCAGCTTCAGAGGCCAAAGCCGAAAACGTCGTGGAGCCCACAAACCTAGTGGCAGAGTCCGTCAAAATCGGTGTCACGAAATGTCCCTTTGCCGTTAGAACCCTTAGAAGATAGACAGCCTTGTAAGCCGCGATACCTCCGCCAACACCTAAGACAATCCTTGCCATGGTTCTAGGTCCTTCAGCTAGCGCTTCTTTGAAAAGGTTACTCTGCCTCTTCTGGTTCTTCTTCGATCGCTTCAGGAACTATCTTTCCCGCAGCAATCTCGTCAAAAGCCACCGAAAGGGACTTCACAGAGGTAGATTCCACTTGAGGCGGGACAATTGAACCCAGTCCTTCTCCCAGCTTCGAATAGTAGTCATTGATCTGTCGAGCTCTTTGTGAGGCCAAAGAGACCAACACAAACTTCGATCCAGATCGCTCCAGAAGGGTCTCAATTGGTGGAACCATCATAGAACGGTTAGATTCAGCCATCTGTATCTCCTTGACTTTGACGCATAGACTCCCTAGCTTTATAGATCATAGACGCAATTTCAGTTACAGCACTATCTAGATCAGAGTTCACGACGCTTAAGTTGGCTACCTCTCTAGCAGATGCAATCTCTTGCTGGGCCAACTTCAAACGTGCCTTTATGTGAGAGTCATCGTCGCCTCTTGATCTCATCCTATCTTTGAGAGAGTTCTCAGATGGTGACAACAAGAGTACTATGAGCGAATCCGGGAAAAGGACTCTAATGGAGCGCGCTCCTTGAGAGTCAATTTCCAAGAGAAGATCCTTCTCCCCCATATGTCGTGGGATCGGAGTTCCGTACAAATTTCCGTTGAACTCCGCCCACTCGAGAAACTTGTCGTTCTCAATCGCTGCTAAAAACTCTTCACGAGACACAAAGGTATATGCACCCTGATCTTCCCCACTACGCCTAGGCCTAGTAGTCCAAGATCTAGAGAGTTCAAGCCCTTTTACTTCCTTTACCAGTCGAGCGGCGACAGTACCTTTACCTACTCCGCCCGGCCCACAAAGAACTACTATCAGGACTTCGACGTCTCTTGGATGAGACGTTCTTTTTGATTAGATCCCAGACCTTGAAGTCTACGAGTCTCAGCAACCCCAATCTCGTCCATCAGTTTTCTCGCTTTGACCTTGCCAATACCGGGCAAGGATTCGAGAACAGAGATGACTTTCATCTTTCCTACAAGCTCGTCAGTCGATGCCTTCTCCAACAATGAAGAGAGGGTAATCTGACCCATCTTGAGCTTTTCTTTCAGTTCGGCCCTCGCTTTACGGGCTTGGGCTGCTTTTTCAAGTGCAGCTGCTCGCTGCTCTGGTGTTAATGATGGTGGCAATGGCATGTACGCAACATAACCGATGTTGAGCGTGTTTGCATACGGTTTTTGGGAACTTTACGCTAAAAAGGCAAAAAACTTCCAATTTTTTAGAGAATTGAGGCAAAAATCGCCTCTGCCGCCGCAATTGGATCACTTGCCAGAGTTATGGAACGACCTACCACAAGAAGATCTGCGCCGTTTGCGATTGCTTGTTCCGGTGTCGATGCTCTCCTTTGATCATGTTTGTCCGCTCCGGTAGGCCTTATCCCAGGAACAGCTGAAAACAGTTCTGGAGCGACTCTTTTTGCAATAGGAAGATCTACAGCCGCGCATACGTAACCTTGACAGTTAGCAGCAATCGCCAGTTCAAGTCGTTTCGGCAAAACGTGCCCCGGCGCTTCATCGTCTGAGGTCAAGATGGTGACTGCAAGGGCCTTAGGAACAGCTGCACCGGTTTCAGACGCTCCCTCAGCAAGACCCGCTACCCCTGCCTTTAACATATCTATACCGCCAAAAGCATGCAGCGTAAGATAGGTAGCCCCTAGTCCACCTATTACCTTTGCAGCCTTGCCCACGGTAGTTGGAATATCATGAAACTTTAAGTCCAAGAACACCTTGTAACCAAGGTTCAAAAATACTGCGACAGACTCCGGTCCAGTAGCAGAAAACAGCTCTAAACCAACCTTGACGGTCGAAAAGTACGATGTCATACTTCTGGCTAAGCGTGAAGCAACGACCAAGTCGTCAACGTCAAGAGCCAGTGCAAGTCGCGACCTCGCCTTGTCCTCAGCTTCGTTCACTCTTTTTATACTCCTACTCTGGCTAACTACTGTAAAACTAAAAACTTGGCGGCATAGACTTTTTAGCTAGAAGCTCCTTTAAACTTTGAGCACCCTGCTTTTTCACCAACCATTTGACATCTTCAGATATTCGGTACAAAATACGCGGATCGACAAAGGTTGCTGTACCGACCTGCACCGCTGAAGCACCTTCAAATAAATAAGCTAGAGCATCTCTAGCACTATGAACTCCTCCGACCCCGACAATATCACAACCAGGAAAGGCTTTGTTCAACTCTCTCACGATCCTGAGCGAAAGTGGTAATATTCCTTGGCCAGAGACTCCTCCTCCGCTACTTGTCCCTAACATAGGCTGGTTGGAGTCCCTCTTATGAGCCTGCCCCAAGTAGGTGTTAGAGGCTATGAGCGCAACAGCGCCTGCATCTAGGGCAGCACCTGCCACCTCTACATATCGATCGGTGTTGGGGGACAGCTTCACGCCGATAGGAAGATCACAGGTTTGAGAGACAGCTTTCACGATCGCTGCCGTCTCTTTTGAATCATGCCCAAACATCTCCCCACCTTTTTCCGTGTTTGGACATGATACGTTAATCTCTACGGCCATGAGTTGTGATGATACAGGAGCAAGTTGTTCAACGGCCTTTACATAGTCGGCCTTCGTCCGTCCCCAAACACTTACGACTACGTTTGCACCTGTGCGTGTCAGATCGGGAAGATACTCGTCAATCCACCGCCTTACCCCCGGTCCCGGAAGTCCTACGGAGTTAATCATCCCGGTCGGCAAGACCCCGACTCTGGGGGCTGGATTACCTTCATGTACAAAGTGCGACAGCGATTTTACCACCACCGCTCCAATGGCAGATAGATCGAAGTAGCCAGCAAGTTCCGCTCCGTGTCCAGATGTCCCAGACGCACTCATGACCGGGGAGGGAAGCCGTCGACCGTATAACCACGTGCTTACGTCGATATCGTCGGTTTTTGACTTTTTCAAACTAGCTTTCATAGCTCCTGCAACGCCTTATGATACTGCTGGATCGAGCGAACTTCCAGCTCTTTACCTTGCATCTCTTTCAACGCCATCAGAGCAGCCTTTGCAGCGGAAATTGTGGTAAGAGCAGGAACAAGATGTCTTTGAGCAGCACTTCTAATCCTGTAACCATCAGCACGAGGGCCTGAGCCTCTCGGTGTGTTTATCACTAAGGAGACCTCGCCTGAGGATATGAGACGAACCGCGTCTACTCGTCCATCGACACCATCAAACTCCCTCAGGGCAAAGTCTCTCTTGGAGACTGATCCTTCCTCTGATACCTTTGCCACCTCTAGATCAATGTCGACTCCACTACGCATCAGATACTCAGCCGTACCTTGAGTAGCACAGATCTTATACCCTAAGCTTTGAAAGCCTTGGGCCAACTCCGCACCAGCATCTTTATCTCTGTCTGCTAACGATAAAAAGACTGTTCCGGAGTGAGGAAGCCTGGTTCCTGCTCCTAATTGACTCTTTAAAAACGCCAGAGGGAAAGAGATGTCGATGCCCATCACCTCACCCGTTGAGCGCATCTCAGGACCCAACAACGTATCAGCATCCGGAAAGCGATTGAAGGGAAGCACAGCCTCTTTTACCGCCACGTGAGGCAGTCCTCTACCGGTTCCTAACATACCTTTGGCTTTCAGCGTCTCAAGTCGTTCTCCAACCATGACCAAAGATGCAACCTTAGCGAGAGGTACCGCTGTCGCCTTGGCTACAAAAGGAACAGTCCGAGAGGCCCTGGGGTTGGCCTCTATCACAAAGACTTGTCCCGCTTTGACCGCGAACTGAATGTTTATGAGACCTACTACGTTGAGCTCATCTGCTAGAGCTTTTGAGTACTCTTTTATCACTTCCAAAGTCTCAAAAGAAAGTGTCTGTGGTGGCAGAGCACAAGCCGAGTCACCCGAGTGAACCCCAGCCTCTTCCACGTGTTCCATGATCCCTCCGATATAGAAGGCTCCATCAAGATCCCTGACGGCATCAACGTCAACTTCAATAGCATCTTCAAGAAACTTGTCCACCAAAATTGGACCGCTTTGAGATCGAGACCCTTCGTCGGATAGAGTCGTAAGATGACCAAAGGCAGTTTCAAGCTGATTTTCGTCGTAGACAATCTCCATAGCACGACCTCCTAGCACATAACTAGGGCGGAGCAACACAGGGAAACCAATCCTGGCTACAACCTCTTTGGCTTCGGAGATATCGTGAACTGTAGCGCCCCTAGGTTGAGGAATGTTGAGTCTGGCACAAAGATCGTTCCACCGCTCCCTGTCTTCTGCCAGGTCTATGGACGTCGGTGACGTGCCCAGAACTAAAGAGGGGTCGATATCGCCAGCAAGTCTCAAAGGGGTCTGGCCTCCAAAAGACACCACTACGCCAACCAACTCTCCGCTTTGAGACTCAATATCGATTATGTCCTTTACCGCTTCTTTCGTCAATGGCTCCACATAAAGCCTTGAAGAGGTGTCATAGTCCGTCGACACCGTCTCAGGATTACAGTTGATCATCACAGTCTCATAGCCGGCTTCTCTGAGTGCAAAACTCGCATGCACGCAGCAGTAGTCGAACTCCAAACCCTGGCCAATCCGATTTGGCCCAGATCCCAGGATTATGATCTTCTTGGCTTGAGAAGAGACAACCTCCGACTCTGATTCATAAGTAGAGTAGAAGTACGGGGTAAACGCCTCAAACTCCGCAGCGCATGTGTCCACGGCCTTATAGGTGGTAACAAGCCCCATACGACGTCGTCTACTTTCAATGACCTCTTCGTCAAGACCACTTATGTACGACAACTGCGCATCAGAGAATCCAAGTCGTTTGGCCGTATATAGCTCGTCGTCACTAAGACTGAAGGCACCTTCTTTTAAGAGTCGACTGCTCAGTTGATTTCGAAACTGAGATATACGGTTGATCTGGCTCAAAAACCAGGGGTCAATGCCTGTACCAGCGTAAAGTTCTGCTATCGAACATCCACGTCGAAGGAGCGACTCCACTTTGAAGATACGGTCTGAAGTCGGAACCTCTACTTCTCTTAGCAGTTCGTCAACGTTAACTTTGTCGTAAAGTACCTCAAGGGGATCTCCATTGAGGCCGTCTTTGCCTCGTTCAATAGAACGTAGCGCCTTTTGCAAGGACTCACAGAAGCTGCGACCGACCCCCATGACCTCACCCACGGACTGCATCGAGGTACCAAGTCGATCGATGGCGCCAGGGAACTTCTCAAAGACCCATCTGGGCACCTTGGTCACCACATAGTCGATCGTCGGTTCAAAACTTGCCGGGGTAACCCTCGTGATATCGTTTTGCACCTCATCAAGGAGATATCCCAGTGCCAGCTTTGTCGCGATCTTAGCGATGGGAAACCCTGTTGCCTTTGATGCAAGAGCAGAAGATCTCGACACCCGGGGGTTCATCTCGATCACAACCATCTTTCCATCTCGAGGATTTATGGCAAATTGAATGTTTGAACCGCCAGTCTCCACGCCTATTCGACGAATAACTTTGAAAGCTGCGTCTCTCATCGTCTGGTACTCCACATCACTTAACGTCTGAGCCGGCGCCACGGTAATCGAGTCCCCTGTATGAACACCCATAGGATCCACATTTTCAATAGAGCAGATAACTACACAGTTATCTGCTCTATCTCTCATAAGTTCAAGTTCGTACTCTTTCCAACCCTCGATTGACTCTTCGACCAATACTTCATGTAAGGGAGATGCCTGCAGTCCTGCCCTAACCATCTCAGAGAAACTCTCTTTGTCTTTGCAGATACCAGTACCAGCACCACCAAGGATAAACGAGGGTCTCAGCATCAAAGGAAACCCTATTTCAGAAGCAAACTCCAACGCCTCTTCGTAGCTATGAGCCAAGTGAGACCTTGGAGTAGCTAGTCCGATCTCACTCATGGCAACTTTAAACATCTCGCGGTTTTCCGCAGTTCGTATTGAGGTTTCGTTCGCCCCAATCATCTCTACTCCGTAGCGCTCCAAAACACCTAGCTCAGAAAGAGCAATCGCTAGATTGAGCGCTGTCTGTCCTCCCAACGTCGGAAGCAATACGTCAGGTCGTTCTTTAGCAATGATCTTCTCCAAGATCTCGACATCCAAAGGTTCTATGTATGTAGCGTCCGCGAACTCAGGATCGGTCATTATCGTGGCTGGATTGGAGTTGGCTAGAACTACCCTGATCCCCTCAGACTTAAGCACGCGGCACGCCTGTACGCCTGAATAGTCAAACTCACAAGCTTGTCCGATAACAATGGGTCCAGACCCAATCACTAACACCGAGGAGATGTCTTGTCTTTTTGGCACTAAATTTCTCCTGTCCTTATAAGTTGCTCAAACCTGTCAAAGAGATACAAAGAGTCGTGTGGTCCCGGTCCGGCCTCAGGATGATACTGCACTGAGAACGCCGACTTTGTCGGATAGGAGATGCCCTCTACAACCGAGTCGTTCAAGTTGCGATGCGATACCTTTGCCTTTGATACTGTGTCTAAAAGTGATGACTCTTCCACCACGTAGTTATGGTTTTGAGAGGTAATCTCAACCTTCTTATTGGAGACGTCTGAAACCGGATGGTTTGCACCGTGGTGTCCAAAGCGCATACGCACAGTCTTTGCCCCTTGAGCAGTCGCCATGATCTGATGCCCCAAGCAGATTCCAAACATGGGCGTCTGGCCTATAAGACTTTCAATTTCAGAGGCAATTCCATCCAACGCAGCCGGGTCTCCAGGTCCATTGGACAAAAAGACTCCGTCGGGCTTGAGATCCATCACCTCTGAAGCCTTGGTAAAAGCAGGTACCACAAGTACCTTGAATCGCTCTGCAAGAAAGCGCACCATTGACCTCTTGACTCCAAAGTCGTAGGCAACTATCAACGGTCCACCTGATCCATACTCTAAGATTTGATTCGTTGTTACGTCTCTGACCAGATCTCTTCCTTCGGTTGTGAGAGCTCTATCCAACTCCGAAAGACCAAGCTCATACTCTTTTGAGACCACGACGGCGCCCAGTGACCCATTAGCCCGAATATGCCGTGTGAGCGCCCGGGTGTCTACATCTGTAACAAGAGGCACGTTTTGCAAATTTAGAAAGTCGACGAGTGAAGACTCTCCTCGCCAGTTGGAGTACGTAGAGGAGATGTCTCTTATTATTACAGCTTCGGCATGGACGCTAGCGGATTCGTTGTCACGAGCCGTAACTCCGTAGTTGCCAATATGAGGGTAGGTAAACGTCACCATCTGCCCCGAATACGACGGATCTGTCAATACCTCTTGATACCCCGTCATCGCAGTATTGAAGACTACTTCTCCAACTGCAAGTACCACCGGTTCATCAGGAACATTAGTGACAATCGTACCTGGGAATATGCTACCATCAGCCAATACCACAAAACCCTTAGTCCCTCCCGTCAACTGAAACCACCTTCTTTGTATAGTTCGCCATCTTTGAGTAATACTTTGCCTTTGATTATGAGTGATGCCACCTGCCCACTGAGGTTTCTACCTATATAGGGACTATTTTTGGACAACGATACGAGGTCTGACTCCTTTTGAGAGGTCTCAGGACCTGGATCAACAACGACATAAGAGTTCGAAATAGTCTCTGCGCTAGTGAATCTGGAAAGTATCTTCCTGGGGTGAATCGCCATCATTTGAAATATTGACGCCAGAGCTCTTTCTCTGTAGCTCTCTTTTTCCCCATCTAGATCGATGTCCTCCATCAGCGCGGTAAAGGTAGCTGTGAATGCGCTTTGCAAGCCTATTATTCCAAAAGGCGCCTCTTTGATCGACTGCTCCTTTAAGTGCTTGGCGTGGGGCGCGTGATCAGTCGCAACTACGTCAAAGAGTCCTTCACGAAGAGCTTCTTTGAGACGATTTCGCGTCTTTGTAGACCTTAGAGGCGGGTTCACCTTGTAGTTGGTGTCAAAGGTAGCAAGCTCATCGTCTGAGATCAATAGATGATGAGGAGTCACTTCGCTGCTGAAGGAGATACCTTTGGACCTCGCATATCTCAGCAAGTCCAAAGAACCTGCGGCACTCAGATGCATGAGGTGTAAGTTGCCACCCACTACCCGATTCAACTCCAGATCCCGTGCAACTACTATTGTTTCGGCCTCTTCTCCCACTCCTTGAACTCCAAGGAGATGTGAGATCTCACCTTCGTTCATAACGGCGCCAAAGGCAAGTTCGGCGTCTTGTGCATGTTCTGCTACCAACACATTCAGTTCCTTGGAGTACTCAAGAGCCCGCTTCATTACTCGAGCACTTGAAATTACATCTCCATCGTCACTGAAGAATACGGCACCATTCTCTTTCAGTGAGACCATATCCACAAGTCGCTCCCCTTTTCGTCCCAATGTAACGGAAGCTGCTTGAATGACTTCAACTGGGAGCTGTTCGAACCTCTTTTTAGTCTGCTCCCAGACAGTGACGTTGTCTATAGGCGGATCCGTGTTTGCCATGGCAACAACACTGCAGTAACCTCCCATCACAGCCGCATGTGCGAGTGACTCTGGAGTCTCTGAACCATCTTTCCCTGGAGTTCTGCTATGGGTATGAAGATCCACAAACGCGGGTCCCACATAGAGTCCACTTGCATCTATCACATCAGCTGAACTGGAAGGTTCGGCTCCTTTATCAGGAGAGTACACGCTGGTGTCGGTAACGACAAGATCTCTTTTTTCGAACCGTTCGCCAAGGAGCACTTTGCCACCTCTAATCCAAGTTTCAGACACCTTGAGCTCCTCCTAACAGTCTTGACAGTATTGACATTCGAGCAAATACTCCATTTCTGACCTGTGCAGGAGCCAGGAGATCTATCGCTTTGGAAACAGTTGAATCTACTTCAACACCAACGTTCATTGGCCCGGGGTGCATTATGACTGCTTCTTTCTTCATTCGTCGGGCTCGTAAGTCATTTAACTGAAACCTCCTGATATAACTTGATACATCCAAGGTCTCTCGCACCAATAGGCGTTCCTGTTGTACGCGCAACATGTAGGCTATATCCACGTCGGCCACCACTTCGTCGAGGTTTCTAGCTATTTCAACCGACGTAACAGCCGGTATCATCTCTGGCGGGCCAACGAAAATAGAGGTTGCACCAAACATCGAAAGTGCCAGCGAAACCGAACGAGCGACCCTTGAGTGCGCCACGTCACCAACAAAGGCCACCTTCATACCCTTTAGTGCCTCTAAAGACCCAAAGCGTTCTGCCAGAGTCACGAGATCCCCCACCGCCTGAGACGGATGTTCGTGACATCCATCCCCTGCATTTAAAACGGGAATCTCCAGCCACCTCGCCACCTGCTGTGGAACTCCCTCGCTATAGTGTCTGACAACAACAGCTGAGAAGCCCAGAGCCTCAAGCACAATTGCCGTGTCTCGCAAGGACTCACCTTTGGCAACAGAAGATGAGGCAATATCAAAGTAGGCAAACTCGCCACCTAGGAGTTTTGTCGCTCTTTCAAATGACATTCGCGTCCTTGTTGAGTTCTCATAGAACAACGAAACTACTGAGTGAGATCTCAACTCGTCAAAGCAACGCTCTCCTTTTCGGAATCGCTTTTGATAGTTCGTTGCTTCGTCAACCAAACCTACGAGGTCTTTCTTGGTAAGTCCAGAGATGGACAAAAAATCCTCCATGACTTTGCTTTTTGAGGTATTGTCTCCGTTCATTGCATATCTTCCCTACGTTCAATCTCGACTTGGTCCTCAGAGACCGTAACGAACTCCTCTCGAGAGGTCGGAACGTTTTTCCCTACGTAGTCGGCTCTGATTGGAAACTCACGATGTCCTCGGTCGATAAGAACAGCGAGTTGGACTGAGGCTGGTCGGCCAAACTGCGCCAGCGCGTCAAGTGCAGCACGCACAGTCCTTCCTGTATACAAAACGTCGTCACAGAGCAGAATCGTCCTTGCTTGGACCATCTCCCACGGTCGAAAATCACGTTCAAATCGAGTCCTTGGAACATCATCTCTAAAGTTACCAACGTCTAGAGGGAAAAAACTCGTCTCAGCGTCTTCAATTTTGCTGAGTTCAAACGCTAGCTCTCGAGCAATCCAAGTCCCACCTTTTTCAATACCTACAAGCACAAGGTCGCTCGTGCCTCTGTTTCTCTCGACCACTTCATGCGCCATGCGCTTTATGGCGCGTCTGATATCTGGTCTTTCCAGAATCAAAGCCTTAGTAGAAGCTAAACGAACCTGTTCCTCACTGGGCCTGATAGTTCGCGAATTCACGCTAACCTCCTTTTACCGTATGAGCCTCTCTGGACTCACTTCACGGAAGTGCCGGTAGCATCATAGTAGCTTGATACGACTTCAGGCTACTGAAAGGAAATAAACAAGTAAAGATGACCTATCAAGAACCAGGCCAACCCACAAGTACAAGGCCAACTCACTCCAAAAAGGCTAGAAAGAGTCGGGCAAAGAGACTTCGTCGTACCGGACTTCTGATAGTCTTGGTTCTCGTTCTAATTGGCGGTTCCTTCTACTTCTATGCCATGTTTCGATTTAATCAGATCAATAAGGTAGGGGTATCGAGCCTCGCACAGACATCGGCTTCTCAACCTTTCAACATTCTCTTAGTGGGCGACAACACACGCAAAGGGTTGAATCCCGCACAAGCTAAGTATTTTGGATCTGCTGCTCAAGTTGGTGGCGGAAGAAGTGATGTAACTATGATTGCACACTTTAATCCTGCCAACTCTACCGTATCGCTGGTCTCGATTCCTCGAGACCTGTTCGTGCCGATTCCCAACTCGACCAACGCGAACCGTGTTGACGACGCGTTGAACGTGTCGCCCGAGCAGCTGGTAAAGACCATAGAAAACGATCTGGGCATTCCGATCCAGCGTTACGTCGAACTGAACTTCGACTCTTTCCAAAACGTCGTTAACGCTTTGGGTGGCGTGAAGATGTACTTCCCTATGCCAGTAAAGGACGCTTACTCCGGACTCAACGTCAAGACGCCAGGATGCAAACTTCTAAATGGGTTCCAGGCTCTTGAACTGGTACGCGCTCGGCATCTCTACTACTACCATAACGGAGTCTGGACAGAAGATCCACTTGGGGATCTGAGCCGAATACGTCGAGACCATGAGTTCCTCAAGGTTCTCGCTGCTCAAGTTCAAGCACAAGGCCTATCCAATCCTCTAGAACTGAACTCCCTCATCGGTGGAGTAACCAAATACCTAACTGTCGATTCGGGTTTCACCCTCAGCGACATGATATCTATAGCCCAACAGTTCCGACATGTGAGCCTGTCCAAGGTTCCGACCGTCACTTTGCCTATAGCCCTTGAAAACAACTTCGTGTACAACAACGCCAACTACGGTGATGTCGTATTCCCAGCGCAGCCTCAAGATCAACAAGTAATCGACAAATATCTAGGACTTACCGTTCCAAAGATTCCCACATCACAGATAACGCTATCTGTGATGAACGGGAGCGGACTGTACAATCAAGCGACTCATGTCTCTCAATCACTCCAAGCGTTAGGGTACAAGATAGCCAAGATAGGCAACGCTAAAGTGCGATCTACTCCTGCGGAGACCATTATTCGCTACACTCCTGGACATCAAAAACAGGCCGAGGTACTTTTAAACTCACTCTCGGGCGCCGTCGTTATGGGGCAAGTCCTCCACACTGCGACTGGAACGCCTCTCGAACTCATCACGGGAACCGGACTAGTCGTCGCATCTCCACCAAACACGCCGTCCTCTACAGCAACAACCTCCGCATCAACAACGGCGGCTCCATCGACGACTACCGCTAAAGCGGCTCAGCCGAACACTACGGCAGTAACTGCACCAGTATCACTTCCCGCAACTCAATACAATCAACCACTACAGCCATGGGATCCTCGGGCATGTCCCGCTAAGTGAGGAGGTCATTGAGCCCAAGTTATCACCTCTGAAGATACGACAGCGCTATGCAGTATGTCCATAGGTGGCAGTTTCACGGCTTTCTGTTTAGGAAGAATCAAGGTAACGAGTCCTGTGAAACAACGTCACCGAACCGCCAAGCATAGATGGGCAACCTCGCGTAGCCCTACGAAACCTAACCAGTTGAGCGCAAAGAGGTGCAGTAGCCTTTGGGAATAGATCATCTCCAATTCGAGTTAACTACTGAAACTGGGACTTAGAGACGTTAATCACAGACGGCATGGTTCTACAACCTGATAACTACGTCATCGCTAATGCGAGGCTCAATAGCTTGGGAAGTTACGCTGGCATTTTTGGACCAAATTAATATCTTGCATCACTAAAACACAACAACATAACCGTAGAACGTCAAAGCAGAGTTTGCTTGCTTGAAAAATAAAGACCAAGAGCAACCAGCGCGTTGGCTCCAGACACGAGGCGCTAATAGCTCGACATATCTGCCAACACATGATCATGGATGTAAGGCGGTATATGTTTACTAAACAACAAAGATACCTCTCCGAATTCCCTCACAGACGCATTACGAGGCAGAACAACTATCGTCTTTCAGCTGTTTAGTTGGTACCAAAGCAAAATAGGGTGGAAAGCCGCCATTGACAGCTCTCCACCCCACGTTACACTTGGCTCATCAAACCTTGTTGGTAGGACGTTTCCTGACAAAAAAACCATAGATTAGTGCCGCGACAAAAATACCGATCGGAATAATATAAGTCAAATCAGCACCAGCTTGAGTGTTCTCTCCAATAATGCCAAACACGTTATCTGCACCTCCTATCAGCGTCTAAACAATTTCGAACAAAGACCTGCCGGGAACGCAGTCACAATGCCACATCCCCAGCAAGATCTCCAAACTATGCAATCACATAAAAGATAATGTAAAAGACAACGGTAATGAAAGCAAAGCCATTGAGAAAGAATGACATTCCATCCAAATTGGCTCGGAACTGCTCTGCTATCGGAAGACTTGAAAGTCCAAGACCTCCGTCAGCAATCGCCTGTCTCTTGATTCGAACAGACTTCATCACTGCGGTCTCTAACCAATATCCCGTCAGCAGAATCGCAAAAGCGTTAACTGGCGCGAAGGCGATAAATACGCTGGCGTACCCAAACGAGGAAGGCTGGAATGGGAGTCTCGTCAACTCCCAAATCTGCATCCCTCCGGCGATTAGGACAAATGCCGCTGCAAACGTCCCAGCAACTTGCCAGTCCAGGACTAGACCTCTTCGCAGTCTTCGGACCCCAAAATAGTTCACCAACGACGCAACCACTATGAGAAGCGTAATTGTGGTTCCGATAATCGTCGAAGCGGTGATGTGATTGGGATTCCACTGACCGTTCGAGTTCAATGAACGCAGGTAAAAGAAGGCGAACGCCAGACCACCGTATAGTGTCGCCACCATAGCAACAGCCGTTCTCGACGCAGTCCAAGTTGCACCCAACGATGCATCATGGTAGTACGCCTCCTCATCAATAACTGGTCTCTCATCAACATTGGACGCCACTATGCATCACTCCCAACTGAACTAATGGATGGCGCAAGATCCGCCATCGGGCCAGCATTAGGGTTGCCATACTCATATGGTGATGAAAGAACAACTGGGATCTGCTCGAAGTTGTCCTTGGGAACCGGAATGCCGACAAGCCACTCAAGACCACGTGAGTCCCAAGGATTTTGCTCGGACTTCGGCCTCGATACCACCAACTGCCAGACGAATGTAACCACAAAGAAAGCAAGTGATAGACCTAAACCATATGCAGATATCGAAACCCACTGGTTTAAAGTTTGCAATCTGGCAGCGTACTCAAACACTCTTCTGGGTTGACCTAACCATCCCACTATAAACAGTGGCAGGAAGGTCGAGTTGAAGAAGATGAACATCGTCCAGAAGTGAATTTTACCCAGTTTCTCAGACAGCTTAATTCCAAAGAACAAAGGAGTGTAGTAGTAGATGGCGCCAAACACGGCAAACATCAACTGACCCATAATCGTAAAGTGGAAGTGAGCCATAACAAAGAAGCTTCCGTGAATCAAAGCATCTACAGGAACATCAGAGTTATAAACTCCGGTAATTCCTCCCCATAAGAAGTTGAAGAACACGGACAGCATGAACAACATAGGCACATTGAATCTAAGTCTTCCTCTCCAAACCGTACCCATACCCACTAAGTACAAGAAACCGGTTGGAATAGAGATCAACTCCGTTGACAACATGAACAGCGGTCTCATATCTGGGTTCATACCCGAGTTGAACAGGTGGTGTTGCCAAACGAAGAAGCTCAGTGTCGCCACACCAATCATTCCTGCAACCGAAGTTTTGAAGGCAAATATAGGCTTGCGAGCAAAGACTGGAAGAATCTCAGTCGTCATCGCAAAGCCAGGAAGGGCCAACAGATACACCTCAGGATGACCGAAGAACCAAAAGAGGTTTTCCCAAAGAAATGGAGAACCACCGTGCTGGCCATACAGCATCGATGTCTGCACTGCACGATCCATACCCATGACATATAGTCCGTCAATAAGAACAGGAACAGACAAGATCATCGTGAACGCTGTGGTAATCATACCCCAGGCCAATACGGAGAGTCGACTCCATCTCATACCAGGTGCTCGATAGTTAATGATGGTTGCCACCATGTTCGTTGAAGCCGCCAACATAGACATCGCCATCAGCGCAAAGCTAAAGAGATAGGCGTCTTGCCCTACTCCCCCTTGTATCGATAGAGGTGCATAGCCCGTCCATCCAGATTGAAATCCACCCTGCCACAGAGCGGAAAGCAAAAAGAAGAACGCCGGAACAGTGAACCAAAAAGACACCGCCTCTAGTCGAGGAAACGCCATCTTCTTAGATCCGATCATCAAAGGAACAAGAAAGTTTCCAAATGGACCCATTATGACCGATGTCATCATCATCATCATCATGGTGCCATGTTCACCTACAATTTCAATATAGGTGTCAGGACCCCAGATGTGATAGGTCGGTGACAACAGTTCAGTACGGATCCCAAGCGCCAAGAGACCAGCAACAAAGAAGTACATCAACATTGCAAAGAGGTATTGGATACCCACTACCTTGTGGTCAGTTGAGTAAGAGAAGTACTCCCAAATCGAATACTTCTCCTTCTTTTCGGGCAATGGAGCCTCGCCGCCCCACAGCTTCGCGATCGGATGGTTTAAAGCACCAAGGCCAATAAACCATGCCACCGTCGCGAATATTGCACCAAGCAGCCAAGAGACATCGTTCGTTCCGCTGTTTTGCACTGAGGTGTACTGTCCAGCAATGACATTCCCCCACCAGTGACCGAAGAACCAACCACCAGCCCCAAGAACAGTCGCTGAGACTATGTTCCCACGGGCAAACCACTTGACTGCGGTTGATCCGCCGGCTCCGCCAGACTGGCCAACGCCAGTTGACTGCGACATATCAATCGCCATTAATTTTTTCCTCCCATTCACGAGATAGATTCAAATTTGAGAAAGAGGACTGATCCACCATCTCTATTACGAAACAAGCAACACGCCTAGCCATTGAAGTACTGCCCGCCGACGACGTTATCGTTTGGAACATATACCGTCGAATACTTGGGCAACAGCTTCGTCAAAGAGGCGTTCTTAGCTTGCATGCTGGTAGCCCATTGATAAAACGCATTTTGAGACACTACGTTTCCATAGTTGTACATGGCTCCATGCCATATTCCACACAGCTCGTCACAGCGCACGACAAACCTACCGGTCTGTTGCGTCTTGGTGTAAGCGACGTTGTTCACCTCAGGGTTAGCATCGGCTTTTACTCCAAGCTGATACGCCCAAAAGTCATGGATAACGTCTAAGGAGGTCACGTTGAATTGAATCTCCGTATTTACCGGAAGAACCAACGACGTAGTCTCCATTCCACCAAACTGTGGCCAACGATATGTGAAACGCCACTGTTGCGCAATCACTTGGACTTGAAGTATATGTTTCGCATTCGCTGGCTTCCAAATGGGCGAGGGTCCCTCACCCACACCGGCACCGGCTGGGACAACCAACTCATAGGTTCCAAACCCCGCCAGCGACAGAACCAAGACTGCCGTAGCTGCATACCAAAGTGCTTGACTTTTACGATTACCCTTCACGTAGTATCCATCTTCATGGTCTCCACGATCACGGAACTTCACAATTACATATACGCCATACACCCAAACCATAAACAAAACCGGAACTGACATAACAGTAAGAACTTTGAAGTCAAACTGTTGTCCCGCTGCACTCGTCGTCATGGTACCAGGAGGCATATGAGGTCCCCACACAAACCAAACCACTAGATCCGTGATAAGCGATAGAACAAACCAGATACCCACAATTCGGATACCGTGTTTTCTAGCTATCGCTGCTGGAGAACCACTTTCTTGTGTCTTAAGCGCCACTACTTCACCACCTGAACAAATCCAGCCATATAACCGATACTCGTCATAGGTCCACCGTTACCAGTCAGATACCCAAGACCACAGGGAACAAAGCACTGCCAACGGTAGTTGTGTACGATTTTCCCTGAGTAGAAGGTGAACTGAATGAGATTATGAGCTTCGCTTGGATTACATGGTCCTACGTTACAGAAGTTCTTAGCATTACCATTTACACCAGGAAGTGCAACGTTTACGCCAAGACCAGGTACATCAAAGTTGTGAGCCACGCCATTTCCCGCGTATGAATTGACCAGGCTAACTGGCTGTCCATTCACGATAATGACGTTTCCAGCGGTACCTATCTCTTTACCCCAATAAGGGTTTCGAATTGGCCCACCGCTGTCGTACTCATACAGCTTCACATGCACATATGTATTCACAGGAACCTTAAACAGCGTCGTTTGCTTGTACTGTCCATTAGCTCCTTGTATCCAATAACCCACCCACGTAGGGTGAGGTCCTACCCCAACGGCACCATCCACCTGCATCGTCACATTAACCGTGTTCGGCTGCGTTGCAGCTGGGACCGCTGACACCACTGGCGGACTTGTCCGTAGATAGCCAAAGACACCAAACAGGATAATTCCGATGGCGGCCGCAAAGGCTACTATGACGAGACCCGCTCGTGCTCCTTTCGACAACCTAACCCCCTTTTCAGTTAGTAGTTAGTTAGCGTCAACCAATAATTACCTTGCTTGTACTGAACGAATTGAGCATCCATTGCTCGTGTGACCGAAGGAACGTAAAGTGATCGCATAAGACCCTCAACGGACTCCTTCAGTCTCTCCCATCGGCAGTCCACACCAAAGAGGATTTCACGATCCCCTAAGAGCGGCCTAACCGAATCCTTACAGAGCTTTCGGCCCTCCGTGCTCTGATTTGAAACCTTGACCATCTCAACTTTGAACACATCATTGTGTCCAGATCTTTGTATCATAAAAAATTTTAGACAAGAGCAAACAATGGTTTGAAGCATCTGAACCCTCATTTACTTGGAAGCCTTTTCTAATGCTTTCAGGTTTTGCGTCAAAACACCCTTACTCATCGTGCCCAAGATCTCTCGATATATTTTTCCATTGGGTTCAACAAATAACGTGGTTGGCAATCCAACAAGCTTGAACGGTCCCTGCAGCGAAACCTTAGGGTCAAACGCAACCGGATATGTAACGCCGTACTTGGAAAGAAACTTAGTCGCAGAGCTGGCTGTGTCATTTTCATCTATGCCCAAAAAGGCAACGTTATGAGAGAAACTCCTAGATGCGGATGCCAAAGTGGCCATCTCTGCCTGACATGAAGTACACCATGAGGCAAAAAAGTTTATTACGGTCGGCTTGCCTGAGATTAGAGTCGAACTGATGCTGCTAGGGCCTTGTAGACCAGGAAGTGAGAAGCTTGGAAGTTGTTTTCCTTGCAACGGACCCGTAAGTGTTGTTCCAGACGCACTGGCTATCAGATTCTTAGTGGCACCTTTGGACTTAACTACAACCGTTGAAAGGTACACCGCAAACACGACACCAAACGCTGCTGTCACCAGCAGAACCATTCCAATGATCTTCTTAGGAGAGTTCAGGAGTGCCGTAGTGGGCAAAATGGAAGGCTCGGGGTTCACCGTAGTTCGTTCTTCATACGTGGTAGACAAGTACATCCACCCCCATAAAGATGAAAAGTAACATTAAATATGTGATCGAATACGAAAATACTCTCATGGCCACCTTAGGACTCTCAGATCTGTAGAGTCGATAGGAGTAGCCAAAAAATCCTGCCCCAAGAGCCAATGCAGCAGCATCATACAAAAGCCCCAAGTGTGCCACCGGGCCAAGGAGCAAGGTCACAGCCGTTAAGACCACTGTATATACCATAATTTGGATAGTGGTCGAACGCATAGACCTAACCGAAGGCATCATCGGCACATTCGCCTTGGAGTAGTCTTCTTTATATCTAAATGCCAAGGCCCAAAAATGTGGTGGTGTCCATAAAAAGATGATGAGGAACATCAACAAAGAGGCAAGGGTAATGTTGTTTTGTATGGCAGCCCAGCCGACAAGTACAGGCACTGCGCCAGCGGCTCCACCGATCACAATATTTTGAGATGTCGACCGCTTCAGCCACAAAGTATAGATAAAAATATAGAAAAAGGCAGCAGAGAGAGCCAGGATCGCGGAGAGCAGATTGTCTCCTGTATAAAGCAGCGAGAACGCTATCACCTCTAGCGCCACCGCAAAGACTAAAGCACCGGTGGGCGTCACTTCTCCTGTGACCAAGGGCCTATGCTGCGTCCTTTTCATAACCGCATCGATGTCTCGATCAAACCACATGTTAACTGCGTTTGCACCACCAGCTGCTAGAGTCCCGCCAATCACCGTTATCGCCATCTTCCATAAAGATGGGACGCCACCTTTTGCAACCACCATCGCAGGAACGGTCGTAATTAGAAGCAGCTCAATAATGCGTGGTTTGGTAAGGGCAACATAGCCCCGAACCTGGCGCGAGATAGGCACTGCCTTTGACGCCGTTATAAACGTATCCATTTACCCTACACTTTCCAACCAGCTACCACAAAACCGCTTACTGCCCGAGTAGAACTTTCTATATTCTCCACTTTAGCCTGTGAGTAAAGTTATAGAAAGGTAAAGAAACATTAGTCTGAAAGTAAAGCGATAATCCTACTTAGAAAGTTAACAGAAAAAACCAAGGAATGAGACCCATAAAGACAAAAAATCGTATCAAAGTTCTAAAAAATCTTCTTCAACAGCGTAAAGATGAAGCTATCTTTATATCAAAACGGGTAAATGTCAGGTATTTGACCGGTTTTACTGGGTCGAATGGATCTCTATTGGTTTTTGCTCACTCAGATCTACCTTCCATATTCTTCACAGACGGACGTTACGGGGAACAGGCCACAATCGAACTGACGGACTCTGACTGTGACGATACAACCATCTCTGTTAGCAATCCCCAGGGGCCGAAGTTGCTAGAGCAGGTTGGCTCAGAGGTGCTCAGACACGACATCAGGAACTTACTGATTGAGGCTTCAGATCTGACCGTATCAACGCTGGAGGATATTCGCACCTTTTTAGCTACCCACATAAGTACCGTACCTTCCCAAGGTATCGTAGAAACACTCAGACGGAAAAAAGACGACACCGAGATATATGCGATTGAGAGAGCTTGTGAGATAGCCGATCAAGCCCTCTCAAATGTCAAGGGTCTACTCCTTGAAAGAGTCTCAGAACGAGACTTTGCGATTGAGTTAGAGTACCAGATGATGAAACTCGGTGCCGACGAGAGATCCTTTGCATCCATAGTTGCCAGCGGCTCAAGATCTTCGCTACCTCATGGACACCCCACGCAAAAGACAATTACAGAAGGAGACATTGTTGTAGTGGACTTTGGTGCAACCTTCATGGGCTATCACTCCGACTGCACGCGAACATACTCCATTGGTGAACCCACTGCATTTGCGGCTGAGGTCTTCGAACTAGTTAGTGAAGCTCAGCGCAAAGTGATCGCACTCACCAAGGAAAACGCTCTGGGCAAGACACTAGACGAAACAGCTAGAGACGTGCTGAGAACAAAAGATCTTGAGCATCGGTTCAATCATGGTCTCGGACACGGCGTAGGCTTGGAGATACATGAAGATCCTTTTATCTCCGCACGCAATGAATCGGCATTGGACTTAGGTTACGTCATTACCGTTGAACCAGGTGTCTATATCCCCGGCGAGTTCGGGGTGCGCATCGAAGACACCTTGGTCGTGACCAAAGAGAGTGCGAGAGCGTTGACCAAGATAGACAAAGATTGGATTCTCACCTAGTCAAGAGACACCCCTGCGTCATGGATTCATTCAGATGTCTAATAGCCGTGCCAGCATCACTAAACTAAAGCCAAAATAATAACGATCAATCACGAGGCAACTATGGCTATCTCAACATCAACAAATGACTTCAAAAACGGAATGACCTTGGAACTTTCAGAGGGCCTCTTCACAATTGTCGAGTTTCAACACGTAAAGCCTGGCAAAGGTGGAGCTTTTGTTCGTACGAAACTCAAGAATCTTAAAACAGGACAGGTGCTTGAACGAACGTATCGTGCCGACGAGAAGATGGACCAAGCCATCATTGAAAAAAGAGAGATGCAGTTCCTCTATCGGGAGGGAGACCACTACGTTTTTATGGACACCTCTAGCTACGATCAGCTTCAGGTAGATAAGTCTGTAATCGGCTCTGCAGTCTCTTACATGAAAGAAGGTGACTCAATTGCCTTATCGATGTACGAGGGTCAAGTAGTTGCGTCGGAGCTTCCTGCCTCTGTAGAACTCACCATCGCTGAGACTGACCCAGGACTCCAAGGCGATCGCGTGTCTGGAGCACGAAAACCTGCCACTTTAGAGACCGGACTCGTAATCCAAGTACCCTTGTTTGTCAATCCCGGCGACCGGGTAAAGGTAGACACCCGAACGGGTGAATACATAACCCGGGCCTAGTGTATATTTATGGACAACGTTGAGATCAGAAGGGCTGAACGCGAGCGCATCATGTCGCTCCTTTATCAGGCCGAGATCCTAAAAATACCGATCAAAGAGACCCTGACAAGGTCCGAAGTACCTGAATCTGACTTCGTCTCCCAGCGAGTCCTTGGCGTGGACCATCATCTTGAAGAGATAGATTCCATGTGCTCAAAACACCTAACCAATTGGGAGCTTGGAAGGCTGCCGAGCTTGGATAGAAATATTCTCAGACTCTCTATCTACGAGTTGATCCACTGTAGCGATGTCACACCCGCGATTGCAATATCTGAAGCGGTTGAACTCGCCAAAACCTTCTCCACCGAGGACTCCGGTCGATTCATAAACGGAGTCTTGGCTGAGGTTCAAAGAGACTTAGAGTCTCACGCCTGTGAAACTTGACAGGACGAGCGGCAACTCCAGCTAAAACCCGACCGTTGAATTACCCTAAGACAGCACGCCTTTGGGAACATCCTTGAGACTAAAAAGGGTTATAGATATAGGCGCAAGATGGATTTGGTTGCACGCAGCGGCAATGACTGAGTTAGCCGAGCGAAGGTCATAAGCCATCACTTGAAATCGACTTTTTATCTTGGCAATGTATATCGGATCGTTAGGGTACTTGGTGAGATCAGTAATGTAGGAGATGATAGCTGACGCATTTGGGAAAGCCCAGTTGTAGTAGTCATTTAGCGCCGGCTGTACGTTAAGTCGAATGAGATCACCTGTTGGAACATAAGATGCCAGGTTGTTGAGATCGGAGTTTACAATCGTACACTCCGCAAGATCCTGAGAAAGAATGGTGTCCGCCGTCTTTAAGTTCTTTGCCGTATGGTTCTGAACCGCTTGAAGGGCGTCAAAAGCATCCAAGAGCGCCTGGTTACAGCCGAGGAGATCAAAATGGACCTGACTCATCATCGCCTTCATATCGGCTTGTTTTGATGAAGTTGTCGACGACTGAGGGAGATTGGAAAGCACGACTGCAACTAACGCAATCACCAAAACTATTAGACCCCAGCTGCGCCGAAGTTTCCTACGTCGCTCCTCCGCTACTTCCGAAGGATCTTTCTTTGGATCTGCCGCCCTATAGGTTTTCAACTCTGATCTACCAACTTCCACCCACAATACACTACCGGACAGACTACCGCGAGCAGACTAGTTAGCATTCGCCAACAAGCGCTTTGCTGCTCTTATTGCAAGCTCATATCCATCTACGCCAAAGCCTAAAATACTTCCACTTACATAAGGAGATATGACAGAAGTATGTCTCCAGGCCTCTCGAGCATAGGTGTTTGTGATATGAACCTCAACGACTGGTCCATCAAAGTATGCCAATGCATCAGCTAGGGCCCAAGAGTAATGAGTCAAAGCCCCTGCGTTAATAATGATTGCACCATATATCCCTTTAGCCTGGTGCACCTCTTGGACCAGCCGCGATTCAGAGTTAGACTGAATAGCCACAAGATCCATGCCCATCTCTGCCGCGCTATCTGCCGCCATCTTTTCCACGTCTGCCAACGTATAGCTACCGTAGATCTCCGGCTGCCGTTTCCCCAACGTATTCAAGTTAGGTCCGTGCATGAGAATGATGGAACTAGAACTCACTTAGCACCTCTTGAACCACTGACTCACTGATATCTCTGACAACTTCGAGACCTTCCTTTCCATCGAGGACAAAGGTCAAGGTGCCGGTAGATTTCTTGTCTCTTTTCATGTAGTCCAAAAGGGAGTCCCTCTGTATCCAATTGGGCAACTGTTCATTTAGACCATAACCGTGAATCACTTGCAAATGTTCCTCTAATCGAGTTTCATCTATCCGATCCATTGAAAGTGCCAACTTCGCCGCGAAATAAATTCCAACTGCCACGGCTTCACCATGGGTTAGTCGTTGTGTTAGTGAACGATCGAAACCTTGTGCCTCAATTGCGTGGCCAAGTGTATGGCCATAATTTAGGAGTGCTCTACGTCCACCTTCGCGTTCATCACTCGCAACGTAGCCGGCTTTGATCTCAATACACTTTGTAACCTGATCCATAAGACTCAAGTCTTGCAAAGTATACGATGACAAAAAGGAGTACTTGGCCATCTCACCAAAACCAGATCTTCTTTGGCTCTCAGGAAGAGTCTTGAGAGTCTCAAGGTCACAAAATACGGCCTTTGGCTGCCAGAAAGAACCCACTAGGTTCTTTCCCTCTCGCAAGTTCACCGCCGTTTTGCCTCCAATCGCTGCGTCAACCATTCCAAGCAGAGTCGTAGCGACGTTCATGTAGTCCATACCTCGATAGTAAGTGGAGGCCACAAATCCTCCCAAGTCAGTAACTACTCCGCCCCCAAGCGCAACGATCAAGTGATTACGCTTCAATCCAAATTGGGCTAGCTTTGAACTTACCTCATCAACGACCCGCAAGCTCTTAGCGTCTTCGCCTCCGGGAATCGTAAAGACCTCAAATTCTACGGAAAGATCTAGTTGCCAAGGAATCTCCGCCTGCGTAATGACAGCGACTTTTTCATAGCGGCTAGATACGTACCTATCGATCTCGGCAAACAAGTCATATCCGACAACTACTGGATAGCTACGATCCCCCAAAGACACTTCAACTGTAGAGAACTCTTTGCTGCTCATTCAACTTCGCTTTCTAGTTAAACTCGTCGCCTGAAAGAACGATCTTCATAGCCCTGTTGACTGTCTCATCCACGGTCAAGTTTGAACAGTCGATTCGGACGTTGCTGCTAAGTTCATATCCAGTTCGCCTCTGATCCATTCTCTCTTTTAACGAGTTTCTGAGATCACTCTCTTTAAGAAGCGGACGTTTTTGAACCTCTTGTTCAGTATCTTTTGTCAATCTAACCAAGATTGACTCTAGGTTCACGTCCAGCCAAATAACAAATGCTTTGTGTTGGCGCACCAACTCTTGATTCTCCATCGAGATCAAGGTACCTCCACCGAGGGCAACGATCAACGGTCGATCCTTTTGTAGAGTTTTCTTTAGTATCTCAGCTTCAAGCGACCGAAAAGCTTGCTCTCCCAAACTCGAGATGTAACTGGATATAGACGATGAGATATCAACCTCGATCTCCTCATCTAGGTCAACGAAGTTCCACTTCAGTTTCCGCGCAAGTCGAACCCCAACAGTAGACTTCCCTGTTCCCATCATTCCCGCAAAAAGGATCAAATCTCTCTTAGGCATCACCGAGTTTGCGATCTCCAACGCTGGACTCTGAGTTACCTAAAGTAGCAAGAAATGACGAAAGATTTCGCTTGAATTCACCCATAGAGTCTCCACCAAACTTCCTGAGTGCCTCATTTGCTAGTACGAACGCCATCATATGCTCAGCAACCACGCCCATAGCGGGAACTGCAGTTACATCAGTTCGTTCTTTAAAAGAAAACGCCTTTTCTTTAGTGACAACGTCAATCGTTTCGATCGAAGGTCGGTTCAAAGTTGCCAACGGTTTCATCCAGGCAGTTGCAGAGATTAAATCACCCGTAGAGATACCACCTTCAACTCCACCAGCTCGATGAGTAGATCTATAGTAACGCATCTCGGACTCATCCCAGTAGATCGCATCATGTCCCACAGATCCTCTCCTACGAGAGACATCAATGGCATCGCCAATCGCAACCGCCTTTACTGCTTGGATCGACATAAGCGCCTGTCCAATAAGACCATCCAACTTTCGGTCCCAATGAACATGACTTCCCAGACCCAGTGGAACCCCATATGCCAGCACCTGTGCTGCTCCTCCCAAGGAGTCCCCCACTTTGGCCGCAGCTTTAATCTCCGCGATCATTCGTTCTTCGACAGTTTTGTCGAAGCATCGCACCTCTGAGGAGTCGATAGACTCCAGATCTTCAGGGCGAGGGATATGTGAGGTATCCGCACTGACCTCGCCAATCTGTACGACATGACTCAGCACCGTGACGCCCATCTCTTTGAGAAGCAGTTTGAATACGGCCCCTGCAGCCACTCTTGCCGCAGTCTCTCTAGCAGACGCGCGTTCTAACACGTCTCGAGCGTCTGTGAAGCCGTACTTGAGCATTCCGGCTAAGTCAGCGTGCCCTGGACGAGGAGTGGTCAAGACCTTCGATGGGACACCTGGGTCAGGTGACATCTCCTCGGTCCATTTTCTTTCCCACTCAGAGTTATGAATTACTATCGCAATCGGAGAACCTAAGGTCCTCCCGTGGCGTACACCTGACAAGATCTCGATCTCATCAGCTTCAAATCGCATCCTTGGACCACGGCCATAGCCTAGACGTCGTCGCGCCAACTCATTTTGAATCTCTTTCTTCGTAACCACAAGTCCTGAAGGAACACCTTCAACTGTAACAACAAGCGCCTTGCCATGGGACTCTCCGGCCGTCATGAACCTCAACATAGATCCAGGATAGCCACAAATACCCTGACATGAACCTTGACCCTATTCCAAGATTACATGCAGTATCAGGGATCAACCTTGAGGTGCAGATCCTGGCGCAGATGACGTATTTACGATCGGCGTAAAAGGATTCTTGCTCGAAGTAGAGACCAGCGTTGTAACAGTAGTCTTGCTAGTGGGCGTTGATGCGGCAGTTTTAGTTTTGCCTGCGGAAGGGAGCAGTTTATGCCCCCCAACCTTCGGAAATGTCGGCAGCGACGATGGCACAGAAACAGACGGAGACGACGATAAGCCCCCTTCGTAGATAAAAAGTGACGCTGCCGCAGAAATCGCCACAATAACAAGTGCCACGATCAGCCATCTGGCACGTGGCTCATTTGAAAACTTCCTGTTCTTTTTTTTGCCTTTCTCCGATGGAAGCTCGACCACATCCTCGTTGTCTCTTACTTCTCGTTCTGTAATTGACATAGATCCTCCCAAACGGTCCTTACGAAGCCCCTAGAGCTTCAAAGGCTTGACCCTTAATCGTCACGTTCAATATCTCGCCATCAGAACTTGGATATCCAGGAATGTGTGAGCCAGCTGCAGTGATGGACACGGACTGCACATTCACCAAGCGACCTAAAGAGTCTAGAGCTTTCAAAAAAGACTCCACCTGGAAGTATCCACCTTCTGTCTGAATGGAAAAGGCGATCGATGGAGCTGAACTCTTTACACTTGGGGCACCTTTGACACCAGATGCAACAGGCGCCACTGGTGTCTGAGATACCGAAGATGGGGGTGTCGGTGTGATGTTGATGAGCGGCAGACCTGATGCTGCAGCAGCTTTTGTAAATGAGCTAAACAGCGCCGGAAGATCAGGTGAAGATGGAAGCGCTGTTTGCAAAAGGGAGGCATCTTTTTTCAAGGTTGGCAGGTTCTTTTTCTCCAACAGGAGTGAGTTCAAGCGACTCTGCAAAGTGGCAATATTTCCCTGGTCAACCGAGATAGCTTGCACAGACTGAGTCACTTTGGAAGAAAGTGGAGAAAAGTAAAAAAAGTACCAACCAGCGCCAAGGAGAACTATAGCAACGATCCCTAAAATCAAACGAACTCTCTTGTCGTGCACTACTTGGTCACCACCTGGTTTAAATAGCTCAACGCTCTATCTGAGCTGAATCCATTTGGAAGTGTCGCCGTCGATGAGAACGTCGTGATACCGTCCTCGATACCGAGCCCGGCACCACCAGAGTATCCGGGACAAGCTTGCCCCGAGGAGAAAGCCGGCGCCAAATTCGACGATGAAACCCATTCATTTTGGACTAAATTCAAAGACGAAAGAGCCGTGAGCCAGTTCTTTGGAGCTTGTTGAGAACATCCGGTAAGCGAAAATGTCAAAGAGGCTGGGGCTCCAATCGCTGCCTGAGTCGTCTGCAACTGAGTCCACCATGAGTCCGACGGTGTTGCAGATGCGATCTGCGCTATAACGCTCCCCCAAGATATCGAGCCTTGAAGATCAGACTTAACCTGTCCCTTTAAATTGCTCACCACCAATGCCAACTTTGAGACACCAGACAGCGCTCCAATTTTTTGTTGCAGAACACTGCTCTGTTGAGCCAAGGCAGCAACCTCTGACTGATTCGTGCTTAGAGTTTGATTTTCATGCATTGAGACAGCACCAAGTCCAGTTCCAACAAGCAAAGCAGCCAGAACAAATACAGAGACTTCTTTTCGGATGGACTCCTTGTACGCTGTTTTCTTTGGAATGAGGTTGATTCGATGTACATCTTTGGACGAACCGGACGCCCTCCAAAGAGCAAGACCCAACGCAGTAAGGCCAGAAACACTGAGCAACTTACGATCTGAATCCGAGATAGCGTCATCGCAGATCAGATCGAAATACGAAGATGCTGGAGCTAGTTCAACGTTCATGGATAAACGGTTGCACAGAGACTCAGAGAGACCCACTATGAGTCCGCCACCACCACCCAAGAACACCTTGTTTATGACTAGATCATCCGACTGCAAAAGATAGTACTCCAAGGAGTTCGCCACCTCTTGAGTAAGGTGTTCGACTGCTTCAGTAATAGCCATAGAGATGCTCTCGCGAAGTTCGGAAGTAACATCCTGTTCTTCCAAGTGGCCGCCCCGTTTATACCATTCCGCTGTCGTTTCGTCACAGTTGGCGATCTCTTGAATCCTTCTGGTGATCTCTCCGCCACCGACTTGCAAAGTGCGTACGAATCTAACCCCGTCTTCAGCGCTAAGTACCACGTCAGTAATGTCGGAACCTACCTCCACTAAGGCAAAGTTCTTGAGATTAGAAGTCTCTTCCTCTCCTGATGTCTCTTTAGATGACTCATGCAGTACTCGACTTAGAGCTCGTGCACTCGCCAGGCCATTAACGTCTACTCCAGCTACAGACAGCCCAGCCCTTTTGGCGATCTCAAGAGAGGACTTTACAACACTCTCATGTGCTCCAGCTAGCAGCACCCTAATAAACTTTGCCTCATCTGACTCGACCGTCGCCAGGCGCTCAAAGTCACTGACGAGTTCGGAAGCCGGTATCGGTAAAGACTCTATGACCTGAAAAGCAATTGCATCTTGAAGCTCGGAGTCAGACATCTCTGGATTGACCAGTGATCTGACCACTACTCTTGTTCCGCCCACGCCAACAACGCAGCGTTTGGTGTGCACGTCAGCAGAGGCCAAGAGCTCCCGCAAAGTAGAGACGACTGCATCGGTATCCACAATCTCGCCGGCGACTACAGCTCCCCTGGGAAGTGTCCTTTGACCGAGTTTGGTTAAAGTAGCCGAAGTCCCCTTGAACTCAACCTCGACAAACTTGATGGCAAAGCTTCCAATATCTAGTCCTATAACCTTTTCTGCCATGCACTTCCCTTCGTCATCTTCGGGTCGCAACCATGGAGGCAACAAAATCTTTCACTCTAATTTGGTCGACATCTTCACAAAAACCTTGAGCACTTTGTCGCCTCGAACACAGAACGTTTCGCGCAACTAAAGCTTCGGGATAAATAGGGCCAGCAAAAAACTCAACGTGATGAAAGGACCAAATGGGATAGCACTTTTACGACTTGCCCGACCAGACACTATCAAGGAGATACCAACCACTGAGGCCAGAGCAAAAGATCCCAAAAAGACGTAGAAAATAAAGTAGAGACCAAAAGATGACAAGGCCAGGGAGATAACCCCCATCAACTTCGCGTCGCCTAGACCCATACCCTTGGTGGCAAGGGCAACAACAAACAAGAACCCCCCAAAGATTATCAACGCTAATAGGGCATGTTCCAAAGGAGCGAGTGAATGACTCCGGATAGATCGTCCCAAAACAAGCACAAGCTCCCCAAGCAGTCCAACATACGTTAACTTATTGGGTATTCTCCTAATCTTTAGGTCAACTACCGCCCCCGTTACAGCAATAAATACAGCAAGATATATCCCTATTTGAACATATCCAAATCGATATAGCGGCAGCAAAGTCGCATAAAGTAGGGACATTGAGCTCTCAAGCACGATGTAGGAGACCGAGATACGTTCATGACAGCTCCGGCAGCGTCCCTTCAACACGAGGTAGGAGAGGATAGGAATGTTGTCGTATGCGGCAATTTTCCCGTGGCAACTCGGACACTCAGATCGTGCAAAAGTAACGTTCATGCCTACGGGTATCCGATACGCAAGCGCACTCGCAGTGGAACCCAATAGAGCTCCAACTACAGCGCCGAGAGCTATGAACAAAGACGTTGACACCTTAAAACCCTGCACTTTTAGCGTTTTGAGACCATATACCGCTGCTGACTGATCCACCTAGGAGAGGGGGAACGCTGCATGAACTAGGAACAGATGCCGAACTCCCCTCGTCCGCATAGAAGTAGTTTCCCATAGATGCACCGATCGCAACAGCTTCAACGCCAAAGAGCGAACCACCGCTTGAGTACTCAAAAGCACAAAAGGCCTGCGCCGGCCGGCCGCTAGCGCTGGCCAAGGCAACGTATATAGGATTGGTCGTCGATGCGGAGCTAGGAGCGGATGAGGTTAGAAGTTGAGCAAACTCAGGATCGGACTCACCCAAAGTCCCAGGACCAGAACCCGCCTGGGCATATACACCATGGGAGTCATAATACGCAATTTCACCTGTCAGAACAGCCTTTAGATTACTCTGTGCCGATCGATCCTGAGCCGACTTTTTTGCGCCCAAGAAGGTAGGAATGGCAATGGCCATCAAGATACCAATTATGAGCACTACGACCATGAGCTCAATAAGGGTGAACCCTTCCTCGCCGTCAGCCACAAAACAAAATAATTTCAACTCCGTACCCCATGGTGATTAAAGTCTCTCCGATCTCATCGACCCCAATGAACAAATCTGAAGCAAAAACCTAAACCCCAACTCATCTAGCTCTCAAGCTAAGTGAGTTGGGGTTATTAGGCGTCCGTTTAGTCCACTAACGTCTTACCAACCAACGGTAGAGGCGTTTTGGCTCAAGCTACCAGCAACGGCAGTTGGTGTCGCGGAACAGCTGAAGGCAGTAGTGCCTTTGTAGTACCATGTACCAGCACCAGATCCCGTGGCGATCTCTTCAATACCCCAGATGGTACCGCTAACAGAGGTCTCCGACAGACATACAGTAGTGGCACCTGAGGAGCTAAGAGTTTCGCCCGTAGGTGCTGCTACAGTAATAGCTGGCGTGCTACCTGTCAACTTAGAACCAAAAGATGGATCTTGTGTAGCCAGGTCAGTGGCGTCCGCGTAATACTGATTCTGAGTGTAATACGACACTTCGGAGGTCAGTAGGTTACGCAAATCGCTCTGAGTTGATCGATCCTGAGCCGACTTCTGTGCACCCAAGAAGGTAGGAATGGCAATGGCCATCAAGATACCAATAATGAGCACTACAACCATGAGCTCAATAAGGGTGAACCCTTCTTCGCCGTTGATCCTTTCTAAATAGAACTTCAAATTTTTTGACTTCATTAGGCATTCTCCTGAACTATCGAACTTACCCTTGAGATCCTCAAAGACGATTGGGTTCTCAGTGATACTCTTCGTACAGATAGCCGCAGAACTTAACCACATTTAGACGTTTTTTCACATATAGTGACAATACAGGTTAAAAAGCATCCAAAGGTGTTACTCCAAGGTCACCTATTATTCAATAAGGCACCCTAGCCTTGAAGACATGACAGAATCAGGCAACATGCAATCTCTCGGTCTAGAGGTGGAGCTGACCGAGAAGTTCTTTCCTTTCGAAGGAGTCTTCAACTTTCGAGAACTGGGCGGTTACAACACCATCGATGGCAGACAAATAAGACGCGAGACACTTTTTCGTTCTGACAATCTGGCACAGTTGACACACCGAGACATGAAGTCACTAAAAGAACTCAAGATACAGACCGTCATCGACTTACGCACCGACCACGAAATAAAGACCAGAGGCAGCTATGAAATGGTCGACGGTGCCTTTGGAACTTATCTCCATCTACCCATAATGGACCTATCCGCCGACCCAGAACAAGCCAAAGTAGACGAGAACTACTTAGAACACAGATACAAAGAGATCTTAAAGGAGGCGGCTCCACAGATAGCCTTTGTAGTTGAAACCATCTCCAATCCCAAGAATCATCCATTGGTATTTCATTGTGCCGTGGGTAAAGATAGAACTGGGTTGATCGCCATGGTCATCTTAGGAACATTGGGAGTCACCAAAGAGGTCATCGTTTCAGATTATGCACTGACTGCGTTGGCAGTAAAACGAATGCTACTTTGGTTGGACGAGATCAGCCCAGATATGGCTCGATACGTCAGATCACTTCCTAGCAACCTGATGAGCGCAGATCCCAAGACCATGTCAAACGTCATTGATTGGTTGAACCATAGCTATGGCAGTTTCGACGGCTATCTAAGGTTTATCGGCGTAGGAGATGAAGACATTGAGTCTCTCAGGACAGTGCTTGTACAGTAGAGTGAACCTCTCCGCCCTTACAGACGGGGCTTCTGGCTCCGCCGTTTGGTTGGGGTTACCTGGCATCGCTCCCATTGAGTATTCCGGTGAATTCGTACACCCAATCCGGAGTTTTCGTACACTTCTGATGGGAGGCCATCCTATGGCCGACGAGTGTGCCGATTTATCCCCTTGTTTCACCTCCGTC
>JAJYGA010000165.1:0-1121 GCA_021785255.1 Actinomycetes bacterium | reverse complement strand
TCTCAGGACAGTGCTTGTACAGTAGAGTGAACCTCTCCGCCCTTACAGACGGGGCTTCTGGCTCCGCCGTTTGGTTGGGGTTACCTGGCATCGCTCCCATCACGCCACCGCAACCGACTGGTCTGGTACTAATGAATTAGTACTGGTGGATGAGTTTGCTAGCTTCGGCTTACTAATCTGAGATGCCTCAGACAAGGCCCGGTTCTGGGCACTACTCAGAGCTCTGGCCTTACGGCACTGCACCAAGTGGTGTGCCTTGCGTTGATCGGGTGACCAGCGTTCGACAGCCCGGAGATACGTGACTCGGATCGTCGTATCCGGTCTTATGGGTACGTATTCCCCGTATATCGCCTTTTGGAGAATATTTATTGCTCCTACAGCGTCTCGATGGCAAGTAAATCCACAAATGGGGTTCTTGCATCGGTAGTGTCGACCTGACGGTCGATTGCGTGTTTTGCACGCTGGGCAAGTTTGGCTAGAGTAAGACTCGTTTAAGTGCTCTATCCCTAAGTTAGTTTTCTCGTTGAGATATCGCTCCTGGCGACCTCTCGACCACTGGGACAGTTGCTGGCGACCGTGGCGACTTATGCGCCCTTTGGCTTTGGTGTGCTTTTCTATACCTCGCACATCGCCAACTATAAGCCTGCCTGTTTTGTGAGCCAGGACACAGTTGGCCGCCTTGCGTGATACCTGGTGGTCGAAGTCTCGAAGCATCAATTTCGCTTTGCCCTGGACCTTCTTCTTTGCCTTGACCAAGCGCCGGTGTTTGCGGGATCCATTCTTACACCGACTGATCTTACGCTGGAGTTGACAAACAGCCTTGTTTCTCTGGCGTTTGATCGCTCGGGCTTGGCGACCGTTGATGATGGTGACATCTATGGTTTTATCATCTACCCAAGTAGCTAACGCCATAGAGTTGATGATTCCCTCGTCTATGGCAGTGACAGAGTCTCCACTAGAGCCCTTACGTACTGTCTTGTAAGGGATATGGAGACTGAACCGTCTGTGATCTTGGTCCCAGCACAGTTGCATCTCACCCCATAGATCTGGGTCAACTTTCTTGTTGGTTGTAGAGTCTAAAACAGTTGGAACAGCTAAGTCGATACGTGGACGGCCTCTCC
>JAJYGA010000018.1 GCA_021785255.1 Actinomycetes bacterium | reverse complement strand
TCTAAAGATTAAGAACATGACTAAATCAGCTAAGGGGACGATCCAGAATCCAGGCAAGAATGTCGCTCAGAAATCTGGTCTAAACAGATCTATCCTCGAACAAAGCTGGGGTATGTTTCGCCAACGACTGACCGATAAGGCTACCAACGCCACGACTCCAGTCGAAATAATCACAATCAATCCTGCATATACCAGTATGTGTTGTTCTAAGTGTGGTCACACGGACAAAAGAAATCGCAAGAGCCAAGCTATCTTTTGTTGTATAGCGTGCAGATACATAAACAACGCCGACGTAAATGCAGCTAAGAATATAATCTCAACCGCCGTAGGACATACGGTCTTTAGACGTGGAGGGATATCGCACGCTAGGTCTAACAAGACACAGCACAGCGACCCGATGAAACGTCAACCAGCCGAGGTCGCATGAGCGACTTTGGAAGCTTCGTCCGTAAGGGCGGGGTGGATGTCACCAACATCACTTCAGTGGAGTCTATTTTAGACTTAGTACAGTGAATGATGCTTTACCCTACCAGCTAAATTGACGCTAATCATGAACTCTACCCTTGCGCAAGCCCTAGCGTCGTCGACATCGTGTAAGCCTGTCGTACGTCTAAAAACACAGGATCTCACCGAAGTACCCCTGTTCGAACTGTCAAAAAGAGCAGATCGTCAAGGCGCTCTTTTAATACTTCACGCCACAGGCTTCTCTGGATGTACCTATAAAGAGATGGGCAACAGCCTTTCAAAAAGATGGGATGTCTTTGCAGTCGACTTCCGAGGACACGGAACGTCAAAAAAGGTACCTGGGGAGACTTTTGATTGGAGACACTTTGCCTACGATGTAGATGCAGCTAGTAGCTATATAAAGAGCCTCGGCTACGAAGAACTTTCGGTGTTCGGACACTCCATGGGCGGTGCCGCGGCCATCTTATCCCTGGCTCAGGGCAACCAAGACATCGACAAGCTATTCCTATTCGAACCCATCATCTTCCCGGTTTCTGACATCCGGCCACCTGATCCCGACAACTCATTAGCCAAAGCAGCTTTACGACGTCGCACCTCCTTCGAGTCGCTTCAGACAGCTTATGACAACTTCGTCTCCAAAGAACCCCTCTGTCGTTTTCAAGTCAATGTCATTGTCGACTACCTGTTAAGTGCCTTCGAACAGACCTCTGACGGAAGTGTAAGACTGCTTTGTGCACGAGAAGACGAGTCTCTCATCTACGCCTTTGGAAGTGCACACGATGCTTACAGACTACTGACCCGGATCAACAACAAAGTCTTACTCCTCTTTGGCGGAGAAACAGATACCTTTGATCGCACTCACTTTATCGACCTTGCCAAACGTCTCCCAAGAGGACGACATAAAGAACTTGTAGATATCGGACACTTTGGGCCTATGACGCATCCTCAACTACTAGCGGAGATCATACTCCATGAAGACCAGATTGGTGAAGATACAAACAGACGTCGATAAATATTTGAAAACGCAAGGTAAAGTTTGCCGGTGGATGCTACGACGGCGCCCGTATTACATTAACGGCGGCTAGATTGATCGTTAGAACAAGCTGATATACACATTAGGACGCGCTGAATAGGTTATGCCGCTACCGATACCAGGATCATTAACGCCGACCAAAGTTACAACATTCAGGGAGTGTGCATTCGCCTTCAGGCTTGCCGTTATCGAGAAAGTTCCCCAGCCCTCGAACATCTGGACCATGCGTGGGTCAATTGCGCATCGTGTTTTGGACCGACTTTACTACGACGTTCCTAAAGGACAGCGCTACGAAAACGTCGCGCGTGAAATATTTGAGTCAGTGTATCAGAGTTACATTACGCAAGAACCCTTTTCTAGTTTGATCGAACCAATGACAAAAGAGAGTATAAACACCTATAAAGAATCCATCTGGACGATGGTAGCAGCTGACTTTTATATGGAAGATCCCAATAAGGTCGAGGTAATTGGCACCGAGATCATGCTTGAAACAGAGATAGACGGAGTTAAACTTCGAGGCATCATAGACAGGTTGGATCTAAACGACGATGGCTCCCTTACCGTCGTAGACTACAAAACCGGACGTATGCCATCGGCTATCAAAGAACAAGAAAAGTTGATGGGGGTACACTTCTACGCCTATCTCTGCGAAAGCGTTTTAGGATCTCGGCCCCGCTCCGTACAGCTTCTCTACCTAAAAGAAAAGACAACGATTGAGTCCCATCCTACTGAAAGATCCACACGAGCACTCAAGATAAAAGCAGGAGCCATCTGGAAGGCCGTAGTATATGCCTGTGAGAACGACGACTTCAGACCGAGACCTTCCCATCTGTGCGGATACTGCCACTACTCTTTGATTTGTCCAGCCAATAATCTTTACACAGAAAGAGAAAATGCTCGCCCAAGTGCTGCTGGCACTCATCTGACACACTAGATTTCTTGAGGATGTCAAAAGATCTACCCACCTCAGTCAGATCAGCCTTCTTTGACTCAGTTGATTGCTTCGACCAAAAAGCCGACGCTTTATTTGATCCACTTCGGGACAACGTCGTGGCCAATCAAGTTTTTTATTCAGCGTCCGCTTTGGCTGATCACTCCATCTTGTGGTTCATCATCGCGCTCACACTATATCTCGTTAAACCTTCCTGGAGAAAACAGTCTCTAGTAGCAGCGTTCATTTTGCTTGCTGAGTCCGGCGTCGTAAACGTAATTGTAAAGACCCTATTTAATAGAGAAAGACCACTTCACGAAGGCGAACGCCCTCTGCCGCTGCGACAACCGCTGACATCTTCCTTCCCCTCTGGACACGCAACCGCTGCTACCTGTGCAGCCATACTCTTCCAAGAAGTACGCTTTCTCAAGTGGCCGGTGCGATTGGCGGCTGCCCTTGTGATAACGTCCCGAATACACGTTAAGATTCACCACGCCTCCGATGTCATAGCAGGCATCGCCTTTGGTTGGTTATTTGCTCGAGCGTCCAAGAAGACGGTCTCAAGATTCTTTGGAGTTTAACTTGCACGAACCTATCTACGCCGCTGGCGGTGTCGTTTTACGACGATGCAACCACAACATCGAAGTACTTGTCATCCATAGGCCCAAGTATGATGACTGGAGTTTCCCAAAGGGGAAAGCGGAACCAGGAGAGACTCCAGTAGCTACCGCTCTTAGGGAGATCGAAGAGGAAAGTTCAGTCATTGCAGTTTTACTGCACGATCTTGAGGCAGTAAGCTACGATACGCCACAGGCAGCTCTAAACAAGTTGGTCACTTACTTTGTAATGACACCCAAGGGCGAGCACGACTTCAAGAAGAACGATGAGGTCGACGAGGTCCAGTGGCTAGGTGTAGATGAAGCCGCAAAGAAACTTTCCTACGACAATGACATCGATCTTTTGCGAAAGGCAATCAATATTGTCAAGAACAAAAGTCTTCGCCTTTACTCAAAAGAGATCTAGCTCAGTGAAATATAGTTGAGACCTTCAGTGTTCAAGCAACTATGAGATTTGGAGTCAACTGGGACTATCGATGTCCATTCGCTAGAAACATTCACGAACATTTGGTAACTGCTCTAAAAGCCGGGGCGCCTTGGGAGGTGGAGTTTATCCCCTTTTCTTTGAGCCAAGTGCACGTCGAAGAGGACGAATCTCCAGTGTGGGAAGACCCTACCAAAGAGAAGGACCTATACGCGGTAGCAGCAGGACTGATTGCACACAGAGACTTCAAAGAGGTCTTTTATGACGTTCACCAAGACCTTTTTGCACTTCGGCACGATCAGGCCAAAGACATTACGGATTGGAACGTCTTATCATCTGTCTTTGAGCGTTACGGATTAGACCCAAAGGCGATTATGGACGAGATCAAAGGTGGAGAAATCCTAAAGGTCTTTAGATCTAAACACGAAGATTCTGTAGAGAAGTACCACGTCTTTGGAGTACCAACTTTTTTCATAGACGACACGGCAACCTTTGCAAGGGTCATGACGAGACCCAAAGGCGATGCCAAAGTGGCTCGAGACACAATCGAGTTCATTTTAGACACCGTCATCAAACATCCGGAGTTTAACGAGATTAAACACACCCAGATCTCCAGATAGCCATCAACACCAGGTTTTCTGGCAAGGTAATGCCTGCGACAGGGATCAGCTGCACAGATTGATCCACCCTGACGGAGGTTGTAGATGTGCTTACCTCGTTCGATCTGGCAAAGGACTGTCGCCTGTCGACCAAAAACTCTAGCAATAAAAACACGGGCGATACTTGGTTAGGTCACTGCTAAAAAGGTTCCTAAGTGATGAACATCACGGGTAAGGTCGTAGTCGCAACGGGCGGCCTTCAGAAATAGGTCTTGGCTTTGAACCAAGCCACCTCCAATGGGCCAATCACGACCACCATTACGTCTCAGGTGTAGGATATTTTCCCCACTCGTTCAGTTCACAGATACCCGGTCCAAAGCTCCAAAACGTGATCGTGACCTTTTGGAGTTTGTCGTACTTGTCTCCGAGAATGACTTTGCACCTGGACTCTCCTCCACTGTCGCATTGCGCGCTGAGGAGGTAAACCCAGCAACTAACTGACTCAACTCCGATGCAATCTTATCGAGATCAGACACAGACGCTCTCGTTGACTCCACCTTACTCTTAGATTCATGAGCCGTAGCAACCACTTGAGAGATATTGCCGACAGCATCAGAGGATCCCTGGGCTACTTCAGCAGCGACACGTCCAATCTCGTTAGTAGTCACCGATTGCTCCTCCACGGCAGACGCGATAGAAGACTGTAGATCGTTGATCTCACGAATGACATCTGAAATCTGACTAATCGCATCCACAACTTGCTGGGTATCGACTTGGATTGTCTCCATACGTTTTGCAATGTCCTCTGTCGCAGCTGCAGTATCTTTTGCAAGATCTTTCACTTCTGATGCAACGACGGCAAATCCTCTACCAGCATCTCCAGCCCGGGCCGCTTCTATAGCCGCATTCAGAGCCAGGAGGTTGGTCTGTTCGGCTATATCGTTGATAGTCTTCACCACCTCCCCGACTTCATTGGAGGAGCCTCCTAACCTCCGAACTGTTTCAGAGGCAACCGCAGCAACGCCAACTGCGGAACTCGCGACTTGAGCCGCTTTGGAAGCAGAAGAGGCTATCTCCGTGATTGCTACACGCATCTCATCTGTTGCCTCTGAGACAGCTGCCGCATTTGATAAGATTTGATCTGCACTGGCAGATGCCTGTTCGGCCCGGATCGCCGTGTCATCGGCAACGTTTGAAAGCCCTTCTGAGAGGTCTTTCAAGCCGTCGGCCGTTACCTCAAGGACTTGGACAGAGGAAGCTACCTGACCCATGGCTGTCATCAAACGTCGCCTAAATCCGTTGAAACCTTTAGCGATCTGGCCAAACTCGTCCTTTGAGTCTTCGGGTAGTTCAGAATTTATGTCTGCAGTCCCATCCGCGAGCTGCGCTAACTTCTTTTCCAGAGCAAGGAGCGGAGTCAAGAACAAACGTCTAAACAAGTAGAACAAGCTAGCAACAAGGGCGAGATCAGCAATAGCCATAGCCACAGAGACAGACTCCATAGTGCTTTGCAAAGAACTAATTGAGTTCAACTGCGCCATCGAGTTGTTGGCGGTCAAAGATTGAAGCTTGTCTAAAGCCACCATAATACCGTTGGAAGGTTGCAGATTACCCACTGTTTGGATATAAGCAGCCTTCGCTATGTTGTGAGATGTAACCGCTTGATTTACCTGCGAAGCATAGTTTGAATATGACGTAAAGTCTTGCTGAATCGTCGCCAGCAAAGTCGCTGAACCTGACTCGTATGCTGCAAACTTCTTTGACGAAGCAAGAAGTGATTGAAATTGAGTCTTTGCTTGTAACGCTTGAGAATACGTTTGAGAGATCAGAGCCTTCTTGTTTGGAAGCGCTGATGCGACCAACACATACATGTTCATTTGATCATCAAAAGTGTAAAACGAATTGACCATCTCAAGGGTATTTACGTGGGCGTTATAGTAGATATTCCTATACCTACTAACGGCACTTCTTGAGCCGCTAGCTCGCGAATACGCAACCGTTGAAAGCACCAACGCTAAAATCGCCACCGCTCCTAGGCCTATGCTCACCTTTTTCAAAACTGTCATCTAATCTCACTCCTATGCCAAATAGATGGACATAACGTCGGATCAGAGAACCTTGGACTTAATAAGAAACTATGAAGAGTTTGAAAAAGCTCCGAAATATGATGCTTGATCTTTACACTTTGAATAAAGTAGCCAAAGCTTATAAGAATATTTAATGGAACTGCAACTGGACCTGCTCTGCCCAGTCTTCTGGTGAAAGGTCAATCATGGCTTCAAGGCCAAGTCTCTCAAAGTATGTTGCATCGCTGCGATAAAATGGTTGAAGGGGAGATCGCGAAACAACTCTAAAGTTTACGCGATAGCCTAGCTGTGCTCCCTCATTCCCTCCTCCTTGCAAAGAAAAGTTAAATGCTGAGAGATTTGCGGCTTCATAGGCTGAGAAAACCTTCGACAATCCAGCCGACAGTTCATCGTAGTCATAGTCCGTCAGTTGTATTATGTCTGAGTTGTCTTTAAACACCCCCCACACCTCATTAAAGCCAATAGGGGCAAAAGGAGTGATCCAGCTGATACGACCCGTATCAGCGATAAACCTACCTGAGGTGTTAGCAGCCTTCACGTACTCATCAAACACGGTCTCACCGTTTTCACCCCTGAGGTACGACCTACAGCGCTGTAAGAACAGTCGTTGCGTTGTAAGGGGAACGTAGTCGTTGGAAGACTGTAGATGAGGATGAACAAGAGATGATCCTGAAGATGCTAAGTAGTTAGCGTTGATCGAAGAGAACTCGAGCTCGGGGTCATGCCTTCTCACCATCTGAGTATGATAGCCCATGGCCTTGAAAGCATTTGCAAGGAGTGCTTCGTCGAAGTCCTTCAAAGTCAGAAAGTGACGAGTGGTGTCATAGATGCCAACAGCAGAGTAAGTCGAGTACGCCAAGATATTTGGCACCACCCGAGAACTCCCCAAAGAGATCTTACCGCCCGGAATCAACTCATCTGGAAATGGGAAGGTTGCCTCATCGATCGCATCGATGCAAAATGGACAAAATCCAGTTCTTTCAGAGATCATCGAATACTCAGGCGGTTCAGATGGTTGCAACTTTGAACCCGAGATCAGCCTAGATGAATTACCTAGCAACGGATCTATTCGGTATGTAAGACGAACGTCTTGAAAGCCACTCCCACCGACCAGATCGGGCGCTTGCGCCTTTAAGTCTCTCTCCACAAACTCAAGCACTTCCCGTCCTCCTCTTTGGTTCGCTAATATGTCTCTTATACTAAAGCTGTGGAGTCCTTAGAACACACAGATCCAGATAAGCTTCAACGATTACTCGACGCAGTTCTTATGATAGGTTCGGATTTATCTTTGCCTTCACTGCTTAGACAGGTGCTGGAATCCGCCAAGACACTGACTGGCGCCAAGTACGCGGCTCTCGGAGTGCTCGATCGCACGCAACATCATCTAGAACAGTTCATTACGTTAGGTCTAGACAAAGACCAGGAGCGAGCCATTGGAGATCTTCCTTCGGGCAGAGGGGTTCTAGGACTGCTGATAACTGACAAAAAACCCATACGGCTACATGACATAACCACGCATGACAGTAGCGCGGGTTTCCCGGAGAGTCATCCGCCAATGCATAGCTTCATTGGCGTACCCATTATCTGTGATAAGAGGGCGTTTGGGAACATCTATCTCACGGACAAACAAGACAACAGCGACTTCACCTCAGAGGATGAAGCTCTCGTTATCGCGGTTGCAAAAGCGGCCGGCATCGCAATTGAAAACTCTCTCTTAGTGAGCGAATCCAACGAGTTCGCCCTCTCAAAAGAACGTGAACGGATTGCTAGGGACCTGCATGACGAGGTAATTCAACGACTATTCGCAGTAGGACTATCACTCCAAGGCATCATCAGAATGGTCGACGACGATAGAATAAAAACTCGACTTTATGAGTCGGTAGATCAGCTCGACAATACCATAAAGCAGATACGTACAACGATCTTCGCCTTAGACACACCTAAGTCTGCTTCGGCAAGTGCAGGAGTTCGCCACAGATTCGTATCGCTTGTTGACGAATATCAGAACACCGCTCAAGCGGATATCTCCTTAGGGCTATCTGGAGCTATCGACACGGTCTTGGACGACAAGTCTGCCGAGTCGGCTCTGGCGTTTCTTCGAGAAGCACTATCAAATGCCGTACGTCATTCAAAGGCTAGCCGCATAGAGGTCGAGATAGCGCTCGTGGACAATCACCTACTAAGTCTCTGCGTAAAAGACGACGGAGTGGGCCTACCCAAGAAAACGTCAACTGGCAACGGTATCACAAACATGAAGAGTAGGGCCAAAGAACTTGGCGGTACCATCACTTTTAAACAGCCCGACAAAGGTGGCTTATTGGTCCGATTTGAGTTTCCTCTCAAACTCTAGGTTCAAGGAGTAGAGACGAGAAAGGCAGCGTCCATACTTTTGGCGAAATCCCCCTGCTAGAAAGGCTCTGGGGAAAAGATCGAGGAGAAAGAGATCGCAAAGTGCAAGTGGAATCTCCATCTCGTAAACCTTGTCGATAAAGCTTACGAACCTTAATCCTTTGGCCTGATCGTCAAAGGGTTCAGCGTCTGTTATTACCACTCCGTTATATCTAGCGACTTTCTTACGATAGGTCACCGGATGTGAATCAAAAAGAAAATTCATCAACTCATTGAACTCAATCACAAGCCAGCCGTCGTGCCGCACAAGATGAGCAAGAGTTGATCGAGATGACATTTCGAGAAGTTTTCCTACATCGAAGTCTCTGTGTCGGTAGTCAGGTCCGTCGACCCTTACGATGCTAAATATTGATGCCAAGCTTTGGATCTCCCGTAAGAAGTCCTCGTAAGAGAACCTCCCATCGCCCAAGCGATCCGGTAACGTGTTAGACGTAACTACCAAGTGGACACCCTCTTGCGTCAAGGTAGAACATAGGTTACTTATAAGAACAGTGTCTCCTGGATCGTCCAACTCAAACTCATCTATACACAAAAGATCAAGTGACGACAGAACATCTCTCGCTTGTTGGAACCCAAGCGCTCCAACGAAGTAGGTTAAATCTGAAAAACTAACGAATGCCTTGGAGTAATGAAAGCTCTGGTAAGCGCCGACCAAAAGATGGGTTTTGCCAACCCCAAACCCGCCATCTATATAAAGTCCTGCACTGGGAACGACAGAATCTGCTCTTACACCTTTGGTGAAAAGACGACGACGCCCCAGAAATCTACCAGATCTTTCCACCTTTTTCGTCAGATCGCCAATAAAGTCCTCAACCGTATTTTTTGCCTGGAGTTGGCTAGGAAACTGTGGATTAGGCAGATATGTTGTAAGATCCATGGATTCAAGTCTCTTTGGTGGCACAAGATCACTAAGGAGCCCCGCAACATCTAGACCTTTTTGTCCTAAGGGCATATTATCGAAGTTCACGCTAATAACCTAGAGGAAGCTAGTCCAAGCTCAACACCTAAGCAAAATATCTCACTTCTACTGAAAAGGGCGGGCACGTGTACAAGGAGATCGATGAAACAATCTCGATAGATCAACTTCTCGAGCTATACCCACCACTTCAGAGAAGTATCCGGGGCAACCTTGTTTTGTCTATAAATGGCTCTGTAACGTCCAACGGGAAGTCGAAAGAACTCTCCTCAAATGTAGACAGACTCATCTTCCATCATCTTCGAGCAATCTCTTCATATATCGTCGTGGGCGCTAAGACTTCGATATTGGAGCCATATGGACCTGTGAACAAGTATTTGAAGTATTCAGAGTTAAGATCTACTCTTGGACTTGAACCCACCCCTCGCCTCGCGGTGATAGCCAGTGGAAGTCGGTCACTCACTCCCCTTTCAAGACTTGGAACTAATGCCAATAAGGTTCTTGTCTTTACGCCTGAAACGAACGACATCTCAGACATTCCCAAGTCCTTGGACGTAATTACAGTTGCTCCTGATAGACGCTTTCTCCAACATATTATGGAATACCTCAAAGAACGATCCGAAGGAACTATTCTTTGTGAAGGTGGCCCTACTCTTCTTAGCAACCTGATCGACTCCAATCAGGTTGACGAGTTATGTCTTACTGTGGCCCCTCAGCTAATCTCCAAAGACAACCACACAACCTTTGCAGGAAAGGTCGCACGTTCAATTTCACTCATAGCTATTGCATCCGACCACACCCACATATATCTTCGCTATCGAGTAAGAGAATAAACTTACTGTAAGTGCAAACAGGTCCCTGAGCCGAAACGAGGTGGCACGTGGAGATTTCACTAGGCAAACGAGAAACTCCCACCGGAGTAAAAGAGATGGAAGCAGCCATCTCTCGTTATCTCACCACATCTGATGGCACCAATATTGAGACCTTCTCTAAAGATAACTCCATCTACGCAAGTTGGAGATCTGGGCCAACGCTCCTTGAGTTTCAACAGTCATTACCCAACTTGGCCCGATGGTCAGTAATAGGCACCTCTCAACTCGTAGGTGAGTTTCGGCTTGTCACAAGTCGTTCTCGTTACGCCATCGTCGTTACGAGAACGCATTCACTTTTGGAACTCGCACTGGCAACAGTAAGGTTTCGAAACGCAAAAAACCGGATAGCTGATACTTCCAAAGACTCCGATTTAAAAGAACTCTTTGAAATCCTCGAAGGGTCCGATCCTATAGCAGGATTCCAACTCGCAGATCTCATGTCGAAAGCGTTGTTGGATCGAACGGCCGGACTTGACGAAGAACAAGCTACTAACAGCGAACTCAAAGTGCTAACTCAACTGTGTTCATATCTCGATCAGTCGGACTACGACGCCTTATGGAACGAGGCGTTCTCCCGCATCAAATAGAGTAGGGTTCAAAATCTCACTGTATCTCCAGTGCCTTGATACTTGAGTTCCAACGCTCCACAATCATAGGTTGACGAAGATCCAACGCCTATCGATACTCGATCTGGCGCGCCATCACAAAGGGCCGAAACCGACATGGCTAGAGTCACTGGTCCTCCACCAAAAACGGGAACTATGGCTATACCTAGTTGCAATGAGCAGGTCCAATTTACTGCAACCAGCAAGGGTGAAAAAGCATCGTAACGCTCAACTGCGGAAGACCAGAGCTCGCTAAAACCCAAGTCCGGAGCATCTTTCACGACTTGCTCGTGGTCTTTCAGGGCAACGGTTGAACCTGGAACTGTGACCTTAAATGATCCCATCTCCAGATGGTACTCAAAACTATCTCCCTTGGCCAAGCGGCTCAGTTAGTTGAGCGGAATAGAGAAGAAGCCCATACTTCCATTTGGGCTGTAAGATGGCTGCACAACCAGGGGTGAATCCGCCTGAATTAGTAGCAAAGGGCGAACTTTGTTCACTTTGACGTCCAATATACCTGAACTTACCACTGTATAAGGGGCAACGCTGGCCGCTTTAGAGTAACCATGAACTGTATTGGGGGGTTTCCGCACACCTTTTAATACCTTTAATTTCGCCGCCAGAACACTCTGGTTAAACGTAGACACCGAAGTGATAGCCAACGGGTCGATAGTCTTTGTACGCAGCGATACTGCTAAAGGATTAGATGGCACAAAGCTAGATATTGACGATAAAACGATAAGCCATTTGCTGGAGTAAAGCGGAGTAGAAGGAGGTTCCACAAATATCGAATTGCCAAAGTAATTCAGAGCCGAACTCAAAGATACTCCAACACCTACTCCATTAATCGAACGTACATGAACACCAAATACTCCCTCACTTGGAACCGCCAACTCGCCGGAAAGTTCAACCGACGCAGTTGAGAACGGAGGAATGGTCTCCATTAGAGACGTTACATGTGCGCCAGGTAGAGCCGAGGTCAGCTTATTGAAGGTTGTATCTAAACGAACCCTTACCTTGGCGACCGAGGCCGATGGGTTGGAAACTGTAACTGCAGAAGAAGAACTTTGACTAGTGCGAACATATGGGAAGTTCCAAAAGGTGGATGGACGAATCGTAGTCTGCGGAACAGCCACTCCCTGTGCAAACTTATCTGCGCGAGTTTGCAAACTTCCCACCACAACACGACCTGATCTGGCCCTTACTACCACCGCCAGATTAGCGGTCGGGGGAATCACCCTATCTAGGTTGATCGTTCTTGTCTGACCTGCACCCACGATAATTCCTTGAAGATTGCCTGGGACAACTTCCCCACTCGCGCTTAGGGCAGAGACGTCGATAACTGCTGGTGCTGCAAAGGGATTATAGACTGATATATTGGCTGCATCTCTAGCGAGGGTGTATAGTCCTGTTACCATCCAAAAAAACCCTGGCGTTGACTGACACGGTGTCTTTATCACTTGCGAACCTAGGGATATTGACTCCGCAACCACCGGTCTGCCGCTTTGGCCCACCACAGTCACGCCGCTAAATCTCTGCCCTTGTTCAAATGAGGTCATAGGAATCGACATTGTCGCGTAGGGCCTCATGGTGATGGTACGCTTTGCTTTAGCCTGCGACAAAGATGTGAAGATCTGAATATGTGATGCAGTCGTCGACGCGTTATAGATCTCCAAGCTTGGCGAACTGGCAGTACTCCCTTTGTTCGATATTGTGCAGTACCATGCAGAGGTACTGTTCGTAGGCCCGCTCGCCACCGGCATCGACAAGCCAGCAGCTCCTAATGAGTCCTCTGCAAGAGAAAATCCACCTGGCGAAACCACGTTCACCTTGGTCACTTTTTCGACTGCAAACCCGAAAGTGAGTAATAAAACCGACACCAGGAAGTAGATCTGCAAGGTGGTTAAGCGTCTGCTCCTTGACGTCTTATTGGCGCGTCGTTGACTCTTGCGTGGACTCACCTTCGCAACCTCATCTCTCATCACCGAAAATATCCGACTCACTCGTATCTGCTTTTGGACTTCCAACATGATTTACAACATTTGTTACAACGACATCGTGACTATCTCCATGGTTTTTTAGCATGTCCTTGTGTCCCTTGCGCGTGCCTCTCGTGTCTGGCGCAGATCTACGAAAAATCTTACGGATAAACTCCTCAACACTGAGGTTCATGACCCAAGATCTTCGCATTATAAGGCCATAAAGGACTACTCCCAAAACCAGTAGCTCTACCGCGATTCCAACATACCGCAATGTCGACACCACAGTTGAGCTTGACATAAAGACAGATCTAGGTGTCTGGGTAACTTGGTACATGACTACCGTCGGGTCTACGAGAAGTTGTTTCATGTCAATTTGACGCTCTAAGACTACGTCTAAGGGCGTTCCCTCAAAGGCGCCCAAATGCGATGTAGGCTGAGGAATCACAACGTATCGCACGCCTTGTTCAGCTAGCACACGACCCAAAAGGACCTCATGTCCAAGCAACGCCGACTTGACTGCCTCCATGATTTTCTTGTCGCTGCCAAAGGTTGCGGGAGGATAAAGAGCCCTAAAGTCCGGCGTCGCAGATCCTACTACTCCCACAGAGAGTCCATCGGTTATCTTCCAACTCCCCACCGGAAGAAGCTCAGAATAGCCCATCCAAAGTACGCCTTGACCCGGTGGCAAGGAGGACATGAACGAGCTAGTCCCATTGAAGCCCGAAGTCGGCATGTCAAAGCGAGGGCGCGTCATCTGTACCATACCCACAACTACTGCCACCACGAGCGACGCAACGCCTATGCCAGCAAGTAGATGTCTAACGCTAAGGTTGAATCTGGGTAGATCGTCCGCTAGCGCATCCAGTGCCACAGCGCTACCTGTAAGCAGGAAGCTAGCTCCAAAGATCATTATTGTCCACAGTGGCAAAGGAGTGTCGCCAAATATGCCTCTGCTAAACGCAAGTCCTATTAACGATAGAACTATAAATATTGCCAATCTTCGGCCAATTTGAGCACCCTTTGCTGCCTTGGAAAAAGTCAGACCTAACAGAGTAAACGCCACAACCAGTGCGTACGTTGAAGGAATCGCATACCCGGAGCTGACCTTGAATGAAAGGACAGAGAGAAACGACAGTCCCTGAAGATTTGTAGGGCCAAATAGACGTGACACGCCAACAGGTAAGTAGAAAAAAGTAAGTGACCATGGAATATTCAATGCGATGGTGACAATAGACACTACAAACAAAACAAACGCGCTCCGGCGTGCTCGCCCGCGCTCGCCGCTTAGCACAGAAATTAGCAAGAACGTCAAGATCGTCAGTACATAGACAACAAATATTACCGGCACAAAGGCCGCAACAAGGGCAGATACCAGCGCTAATGCCAGAATGGATCTCCGCATAACTCGTCTAGAAAGCCGTACGGCGTCGGAGGCTCCAGCGTGCATTGCGAGCAAAACAGGAACTGCTCCAAAACCTATGACTCCGAAGAAGTTTCCCGAATGTATCGACTGGGCAAGCAACGGTAAAGTTCCATAGATACCAGCCACCATCTTTGCAGATGAGCGTGTAGCCACCTTTGCAGCAAGACTATACATGCCGTAGATGCCAATCAGTTCCGCAAAGAACAAGATAGCTTGGTGAAGCACGCCCATGGCTCCAAAGAACATAAAGCCCAACAGAGACAGTACGAGATCCGCCGTCGGCGCGAAACTGGACGGCAACACTCTCGAACCATAAGAACCATGAAAAAAGCTTGAAAGTAGCGTAGTTGGAGATGGGAATGACGCCATCGAGCCGATCAACGGAGAGTGTCCAATCGCCACCGGTACTGAAGGCAGAATTACGGCGAGCACTCCTAGCACCAAAACTATGTTTGAGATACGATCCAATGATTTTCGTACTCCACTCACGTTCTCTATCGATGGATGCGATTCAAGGTCGTCTTCTCGCAGATACTCAGGTCGCTCGCCTCGGGGAATCTTGCCCTCTGTGACCATCTTTCGAATGGATCGTCTCGCAACTAAAAACGCCCTCGCCCTCGTGCTAACTCCTACGAAAGCTACAGCACCTCCACTTGACCCAGTTCTAAGTCTTCTTAGTCGTTTTCGCTCCTTGGATATCTCCTTCAAATGTGCTATGTTCCAAGCAATAGCATCAATGGGCGCAAGAGCCAGTCTCAACCGTCCTGTAACCAGGTAAAACAAGGACTCCATAAATGACACCAACATGAACGTAGCTACACCGCGAACTTTAGAAACCCCTGTAGCGCTCTTCAAAATTGTTCTCAGCTGCGCACGTCTCGTATTTCTAATTCGATAGAGATGACTCACACCTACTCGATAGCGACTCTCCTCCTCCCTAAATCGACTTACAAAACTTCGACTTGGTTTGAACAAAGTTGCAACGAGGAGGTGCCGAGCTCTAGCTCTTGGAGCACAATAGATCTTGGCGCCGACGCTTACAGCTCTCCAGCAGAAGTCAACGTCTTCGCCGAACAACTTGAGACCTTCGTCAAATCCACCCAAGGACGTGAATAAGTCCGCTCGTATGAGTTGGACTCCTCCTGGCGCGACCGCCACCTCGTCTATGGAGTCATATTGACCTTGGTCGAGATCTCCAACGTCAATTCTTGGGGCTAAAGATGCCGTTCTATCAATCTCTGCACCTACCTGGAGAAGTTGAGACGGTGAGTCCCATACCGAGATCTTTGGCGTCACAATGGCGGCATTTTTCGCAAATGCAACCTCCAACATGGCAGGGATTGCATCAGGAAGAATGGCTGCATCATCGTGCATCATGAGTATGTAAGCAGGGTGTGATGTCTTAGAAACTCCCAAATTGGCCGCTTCGGGATATCCCAGTCGTTCATTAGCTCGCACGACAGTAGCATCAGGCAAAACGCTCTCAACTGTTTCACCTACCTCTATAACAGAGTGGTTATCTACGACAACGACTTCCAAGTTAGGATAGCCGCTGTCTCGAAGAGAATGGAGACACTCTATCAAGTACTCACCAGGATCGCATGCGACCACGACGGCGCTAACACGAGGTGCTTGTGACATCAGAGAGATAATCCTACCAAGTTTTGCACTCCTTTAGCGTAGTTTTGGAGACCTTAAAGACATAGTTCGCATATGAACAGGACTAATAGAAAGTAAGATGTTGGTGTGGAATCAAGAACTAACCAACCGGACTTTGCAAAAGCCGGCTATATCACCGTGGGGCTGGCGCTACTGAGTTGGAGCAAGCTCCAAGGCATACGAGGTGAGGTCGAACAAGAGATCAAGAAGTTAGGAGATGTCCTCTCCAATACTCTAAGAGATCTTTTATAGTACTTTGAATATCTATCTCAGGCTTCCAAGTTGTCACTGATCTGACCTTGGCATTGGAGCCTACAACCTCGAACACGTCAAGTGGCCGCACAAGTTCGGGCGATACTATGAGCTTTAGTTCAATGTTTAACTGCTTAATCATCAAGTTCGCCAGTTGTTCTACAGAGAGTGATGAGCTTGAGCAAACATTGAAAACTTCGAAACTGTCAGCCTTCTCCACCATAGAGCGATAGGCTCTCACCACATCTCGCACATCGGTAAAGTCACGTCGGGCCTTTAGGTTTCCTACCTTGATCTCGTCCGTACCCTTCATCTGCGCCGATACTAAGCGTTTCGCTAAAGCTGACGCCACAAAAGACTCTCCCTGACCAGGACCAATATGGTTGAAAGAACGAGCGACCACGACAGGAATCGAGGAACCATAAAACAACTGCTTGACCACCTCCTCGGCTGCTGCTTTAGAGGCCGCATAGGGACTAACTGGTGCCAGTGATTGAACCTCACTTATAGGTAACTCTCCCTGGGTAACCCTACCATAAACCTCAGATGAGGAGACGAAAAGAAGCTTGGGAGGTATCGACATGGATCGAACTGCCTCGCAAACATTTGCGGTGCCGATTACGTTGACCATATAAGTTTCCTCAGGATGCGACCAAGACCTTCCGACGTGACTCTGCGCGGCCAGGTGGTAGACGGCATCAACTTGTATCTGCTGAAAGTATTCTCTGAGTACTTCACCATCTCTTATATCTACGCCGCTTGGAAGCAACTGAACTTCGTCATCTACTGAACGCAGGTACTCCACAAGCCATGTACCCACAAACCCTGACGATCCCACTACCAGCGCTCTCAAACTCTACCTCTTCCATCTCGATCTTGTCTATTACAAGAGACTCTTATAAACAGCCAGATGATCACTTGCTGATCGCTCCCATGTGTAGATACTAAGGCGCTCATTAGCTATAGTCATGCGATTCTGAAGAAACGACTTAGGTGCCTCAAGCTCTTGAATAATCGCTCCGGCCAAGTCGCCCACGTCGCCAGCAGCCACCAATGACGCATAACCTTGAGAGACTTCCTCCATAGCAGTATTTTTCGTCGTCACAACTGGAATATAATACGCCATCGCCTCAAGAACCGGTAGTCCAAAACCTTCCTCAAGCGATGGATAGACAAACACAGCCGCGTGTCGGTAAAGCTGTCCAAGCTCGGTGTCTTCAACAAAGCCCAAAACATCGATGCGGTCACGAAACCGCGACCCCTCCAATGCAGCTTTCGCCTCTTGAGCCTTCCATCCAAGCTGACCCACAACGACCAACCTTAGATCTTCGACACGTGATGCAACCTCTTCAAAGGCCCAAACCAGCGTCTCCAAAGATTTTCTAGGTTCAATTGTTCCCACGAATAAAATGTATGGTTCAGCTCTTTGGGGTCCCGCAGAATCAACCGAAGCAGTATCTTGACGCGCTTTTACACCATGAGGTATAACCACCACCTGACCTTTTGGACTCAGAAGATCCTTCAACTTCTTCTCCGTGTCAAATGACGGCACGACAATTACATCAGCGCGACGAGCTGCATAACGAATTGCATCTCCAAAGAAAAGGGCCTTCGTCGTTTCGTGCCATCTTGGATTACTGATCAAGGTCATATCATGAACAGTCACGACAACAGCGCCTCGATACCGTCGCGGAACCGTATAGTGCAGACCATGATGAACTTTGACATGTGACTTATTAAGGCGCCGAGACAACAAGCTTTGTTCCCAGATGAGTCGTAATCCCCTATTCCCCGGAGACTGTATGAAGGTGTGAACAGAATCAAAGCCTTCGAAAAGATGAGCATTCGACGAGGAAACACAGGTACCAATCGTCACATCTCCTTCGTTGAACACTGACATACCCTTGATGAGTTCTATGGCATAACGGCCAACGCCCGTAGGCTTAGATGGAACCGCGCTTACGTCTAACGTAACAAGGTTATTCACTACCAGTACTCGCAAGTTTTGCAAACAAACGTTGATGAGCTCTATAGGTCTCCGCCCAGCTAAACTCGTTGGCAGTCATAAGCCCCTGTGTAACTAGCGAAGATCTCAGTTGGTCTTCAGCAACGACGCGTCGCATGCCCTCGGCTATGCTTGTCTCACTTCTTGGATCCACCATGAGAGTGTTTTCGTATGTAGCACTTGGTACCTTCGAAGAGACGACTGGAAGGCATGCTGCGTTTGCCTCAAGAACCGGTAGTCCAAAACCTTCCTCAAGGGGAACGTAGATCATCGCCACCGCCTTTTGATAAAGCGCGGAAAGAACACTCTCCGCAACCCGACCTACCAGATATACATTTTTTTCAGGTTTAATTGATCCTCCCCATCCATCTGGACCTACAATCACCAGAGACATCGGATCTCCAAACTCCCTAGCAACGGCACAAAAAGCCGCAATCAATCTTTTAAGGTTTTTCCTTGGTTCCAAGGTCGACACCGAAATTAAAAAATCGCCTTGTATTCCTAAGTTTTTTAAGAGTCTGAGGCCAGCTTCGAGATCTGCATTGGGAAGATGATCCGAACCTGGAGGAATCACTTCCAGCCTATTTGAGTCCACTCCTAAAGAAATAAGCGTCTCTTTAGACTCCGCAGAGATGGTTACTATCTTGTCCGCTTCATCTCTTATCTGGGCAAATCGTCGTCGGTGCCACTTGCGGCCTGAAGGAGGATACGTATCCGCCTGAGACTCCCATAGCGCATCGTATACGGCGTAACTCTGCGTTGGAGAAGCGGGGTTTCGTGGAAACGGTCTCGGTCCTCCCATAGAGAAAGAGTGGTAGTGATGATATCTCCGAGGAGGGCGGTCAAGTCCGAGATCCCAAAGTTTTTGAGCTATTGGGTTCGCAAAGTGTGAGTAGTGAAATTTGAAGCCCATATCTGCGATCTCGCCTTTAGTGTTGCCACTAGGTCGAGATCCGTAAAGTACCCAGTTTGGACCTCCACCAGAACCAGACAGGCTCTTAGCCGCACGTAAAGTAGCTCTGAGGTATACACCAGTGCCCCCAGAAACCCTTTGATGTAGTTGGTCAGCACAAATCAGTACCTGCACATTAAAATCCTAACGACAGTTCCACTTATCCAGGTTATTCAAGTATCCTCCGATAAGCCGCTCGCATCTCATGGGCTGCTCTTTTCCATGTAAACATCTTCGCTCTGTCCCTTCCTCTTCGACTGAGGTCAGACCTCAGCTCGGAGTCGTCGATAACCCGACTCACTGTGTCACTCCACAAGACCGGATCATGGCCCTTTACCACAACTGCACAGTCACCGACAACCTCTAGCGTTGCTTTGGCGTCAGAACAGATCACCGGAAGGCCCCGTGTCATCGCTTCAAGGGGCGGCAAGCCGAAACCTTCATATATAGAGGGAAACACGAGCGTGGTAGCGTTGTCGTAGAGCCACTTTCTCTCAGCATCGCTTACCCATCCTAGGACTACTACAGCACTGGTGTCCATCAAATGAGAGAGTCTCCTTTGAAACTGCTCCCATCCCCAGCCTTTCGCTCCAGCAATCACGAACACGAAGTCCTTTCGCTCCTGCTGCAATATCTTTAGCGCGTCGAGAAACTCAAGATATCCCTTTCGTGGTTCGATGGTTCCTACCGCAAGTAGTACGTGGCGACCGGCCATAACTTCACGGAGCTTGTTTACGAACTCCACAGAGACGGTATCTACGGGACTATAGGCGTCCGTAGGTACTCCGTGTGCAATGGCAAAGACCTGTTCATCAGGGGCATTGAAAATCTCCATTATTTCATGTTTTACAAATTCAGTAGGAGTATGAATAAACACTCCTTTTCTTATCGACTGCGCTATGTAGTGTGGATACTTTAATACTGGTGCAAGACACATTTCAGGGTAATGTAGCGGAGTGAGGTCATGGACCGTCATAACCCTTTGAATCCTCTTTGAAGGAGGAACAAAAAAGTTAGACCCATGAACAAGGTCGTAACCGCCTCCCAAAATGTGCTCAATTGTTGGAGCATTAAAGTTGTCCCACAAAATATGCAGAGGCCTTGCTGGCATAGTCCGGTCGATAAATCCTACTCCTTGGGGTAGTTGATCCTTCAGTAGATGTCGTCTCCGCCAACTAATCGCGAAAGCGTCAACCTCAAAATCTTCATCAGCAAGTTTTGTCAAAAGACCGTATGCAAACTCTCCTACCCCGCTTCTTGATCCAAGTAAAGCAGTTGCCTCAAAAGCAACTCTCTTGCTTCGCATCTTTGCCTCCAACTAAACCTCTGAGAACTCCACCTATTTCGTCCCCTATACTTTGGCTTTGTGATAACTGTTCTAGCCGGTGGAGTCGGTGGATCGAAGTTTATTAGAGGTTTGGCAAACCACACTCCGCCTTCAGCAATTGTTGCGGTAATAAACGTTGGAGACGACGAGGAGTTCTACGGACTTCACGTCTCACCCGACCTCGATACTGTCACTTATGCACTTGCGGGTCTTGGTAATGATACGGCAGGCTGGGGTATAAAAGATGAGACATTCAACGCCCTTTCAATGGTCAAAACCCTAGGTGATCCAGGATGGTTCACCCTTGGCGACAAAGACTTGGGCACTCATCTCTACAGAACCAGACGTTTGAAAGAAGGGGCCTCCCTCTCCACTGTTACGCGTGAGATCACAGATGCCCATCAAGTGTCGGTGAAAATAGTTCCATTTACAGATGACCCTGTAAGGACTAAAATAATTGGCAGACTTCGCTCCAATTCGAATACGCCAGCAGAGCATGACCAACCACAACTCTTCAGCTTCCAAGAGTATTTCGTAAAACATCACCATCATGTTGAGATCTCATCCATCTATTACGAAGGCGCCGACACAGCTTCATTAAACGCAGAGGTCGTTAGTGCATTGCTCACATGTGAAAAGATCTTCATAGCACCCTCCAATCCACTTCTATCGGTCGGACCTATGCTTGCCGTCGACAGGTTTAAAGAGTTACTCAAAAAAAGAAGAGAGAGCACGATCGCGGTTTCTCCGATCGTGGCAGGCGCGGCTATCAAAGGCCCTCTCACTGATATCTTAAATGATCTGTATGGAGAGGCATCCGCTCTCTCTGTCGCAAGGTATTATCAGCCCTACGTTGGAACTTTCGTGGTTGACTCCCAAGACTCTTTCTTTGTCAAAGGGATTAGGGATTTAAATATGAACTGCGTGGCAGTTGACACTCTAATGTTCGACAAAGAAGCTGAAACGAAGCTCGCCGGAGCCATCTTTGAACTTTGATAATCAAACATCGCCCGCAATTTTATCGATCATACCGGTGCCGGGAATTCCCGAGGTGAAATCCGGAGATGACATTGCATCGCTAGTCTGTAGATCTATCGAAGTCGAAGATTACGATGTGGTAGTAGTAACTCAGAAGATAGTGTCCAAGGCAGAAGGGCGTATTGAGACCCTCAACGAGAATGATAACGACGGTTTCGCCTTGCTTGTGGACCGTGAGGCTAAACGCATCCTTAGACGCAGAGGCTCCCTCACAATTACAGAGACCGAACATGGATTCATCTGTGCAAACGCCGGAATAGATCGCTCAAATACGGACATGAACACGGTCGTTCTTTTACCTAAAGATCCCGATCGTTCTGCCTATAAAATCCGAGCATCGATAGCTCGGCAGTGCGGCAAAGAGGTCGCAGTTATCATAACTGATACCTTTGGGAGAGCATGGCGTAACGGTGTTACCGACGTAGCCATAGGCATCAGTGGAGTTGGCGCGATACTTGATTTGCGAGGATCACACGATGCCAACGGTCGTGAACTTGTGGCAACTGAAGTATGCATAGCTGATGAGATTGCAGCTGCCGCAGATCTAGTCAAACCAAAGTCTTCTCGTATCCCTGTCGTCATCGTACGTGGAGTATCAAGAAAACACTTCCGGGAGTCAAGCGTAAAAGACGAGATAGTTCGACATCCAAATGAAGACCTTTTCCGCTAGTCGTAATGACTATTGAAGCTTCATCCACTCAATTGTTGGCTTTAGCCCTTCACTGAGTTGAGTCCACGGCTCCCAGCCCAGATGATCACGTGCTCTTTGTATATCCAATGCTGATCTCAGAATCTCCCCTGAACGACTGGGTCGAAATATCGGTGATTTAGAGTATCCGATCTGACGCGACATCTCCCAAAACAGGTCAAGTACTGTAGTCTCTTGAGTTGTACCAACATTAATTACAAGGCCACCACCTAGTTCTATTGATTTTATGAACGCGTCGACCGTGTCATCCACAAAAACAAAGTCTCTCGTTTGGCTTCCATCACCATAGATGTAAACATCGTCGTCTTTTAGCATTGCAGATCCAAATATTGATATTACAGCCGACTCGCCGTTTGGATCTTGCCTGGGTCCGTACACGTTTGACATGGCAAGTGCTGTGTATTCGATGTCATAGAGATCGCGGTAAAGACTCAAATAGTCAAGAACTGTCCCTTTTGAGATACCATATGGAGAAATCGGTCTTCGCGGGGCATCCTCAGCAGTGGGAACGGGTGCAACATCCCCGTACAAAGCACCTCCTGAAGCTGCATAAACGACTTTAGCCACGCCCGCTTTTCTAGCTGCCTCTAGAACCCTTATAGACCCCAGCAAATTCACCGTAGCGTCATAGTAAGGGTCTACTTTGGAGTTTCTCACATCGATTTGAGCAGCTAGATGCATAATCACGTCGGGGCGTCGCTTGTTGACATACTCCTCCAATGCCACATCGCATACGTCCAACTTGTGGAAAGAAAACTTCGCATTCTTTTGCGACCGTGCCGAAGCTAAGTTAGAGAGGGAACCTGCAACAAGGTTGTCAGCAACATCGACCTGTATCCCCTCGGCTAAGAGTCGATCGACGAGATTAGAGCCTATGAAACCAGCTCCGCCAGTTACAAGAACCCTAAGGGCCCCCATCTAGCTAGGCATCCTTTCACCTACTACCTGACATCCAGGAGCCAGTTCAGCGTACCTAGACACAACTGATCCATTTAAAACGGTTGATCCAGCAGGAACAACGGCACCGTGGCCGACGATTGAAGAGTCAACTAGTGCTCCTTCGCCAACTACAGCTCCCGGCAAGATCACAGAGTCCCTAACTATAGCTTTGGAACAAATCGTGACGTCCGACTCCAAGATAGAGTTCCTTACATCAACGTCATCTTCGAAAACACAGCCATCTCCGATATAACTATCTCTTGCAAACGCCAATGAGTTGATCGATATAGATCCATCGAGCATCTCCGTTGCACTTCGAAGTGCGGATAGATCAGGTCCCTTCACGTTTCTATTTAGTATGTCCAAAGAAACCCTCAGCAAAGATGCTGGAGTTCCCGCGTCTATCCAGTATCCAGGCATCTCAAGTGCGAACAGTTCTCGATGCCTCGCTAGTTCTGGAAATACGAGTCTCTCCATCGAGATAGGCTGGCCCACTGGAGCCATAGTCAAAGCCTCTGGCTCAAATACGTACGCGCCGGCGTTGATGAGATTCGTCGGCGCACTTTCAACTGGCGGCTTCTCCACAAAAGAATGGACACGCCCCTTAGAGTCAGAGACCACTACACCAAATCGCGAAGGATCTTCAACAGGTGTCAAGGCGATCGTCGCTAAGCCTCCACCTTTTTTGTGGAACTTCACAAGTCTACTTAGGTCAAAACTCGAGAGAATATCTCCATTCACCACCAGGAACGTTGAGTCTATGTTGGCTGTATCTACAGCAAGGCGAACGGCGCCAGCCGTATCCAATGGTTCGTTTTCCACCGAGTAACAGAGTTTGACTCCCATGCTCTCTCCACTAGGAAAGGCTTCTTGAAAGACATCTGGGAGGTAACCTAGGGCTAATACTGCTTCATCAACTCCGTGGTTACTGAGGTGGCATAGTACCCGTTCCAGCATGGTCACTCCGACCACCGGAATCATCTGTTTGGGTACGTCTATAGTTAGCGGCCGAAGCCTGGAGCCAAAACCACCTACCAGCACAACTGCTTTCAAAGATCAAACCTCACCTTCTCGATGGGGACAAACAACGCCCCAATACTAACCCGGAACAGAACTACTTGAAGCGGAACTTGAACTCCCTGGAGAGGTGTTCGTTGAACTTTTTGAGCTTGGTGTAGCAACTGGAACGGAAGAAGAGGTGGTTGGGCTGCTCACAAGGGCTACTTCAGAGGGTGGTTTAGTGGGCTTTTGACCCTGAGAAAGTACTGATATCGCAACTAATTCATCATTTTGAAACTTTACTGAACTCGCTGAATGATAGATCTTTGGTGTAGTAACCAACAGGGACGGCCAGACAGCGTAAGTTATTACCGCCCCTTTACCACCGCAGGCGGTACTTAACTTCACGTTTCCTTTACCTTGGACATCTATAGACGTTGAGGTAATCTTTATAGAACTTTCTCCTTTGAGAAAGTTCGCCAAATTAGCATTATTACCTGTTGCCTTAGATGAGACGGGAGCAACTTGAATGAGTCCGTCTCCACTTGAATAAAGACCTCCAGCTGTACTTGGCGCGCTGGCGGGAAGATTTGGTACATATTTGCCACAGACGTCTACGCCAAAGGCAACTCTCCACTTCGTTCCAATGCTCGGAGGTATCGAAGAGGAGGAGGCCGTGGGTTGAGTTTTCTCATATCGCGAGTAACCAATTACAAACACGCCCGCAATTACAATAGCTCCTAGCGAGGAGTAGTAACCGATGGGTATCTGTTTTCTTACCTTTGAGGAACGACCTGAAGCGGCCGCCCTTGCAACTTTTCTTGAGGCGTTCGAGTTCATTTGTCTTCTAGGTTATCGACTTTCTTGTAGATTGCACTCCACTAAATACCACGCGCACTAATGCTGAACCTAAGAATCTACAACCTATTCCTAGCGCCTCCAGCATCAGTAACGGTTGAGGCGAGTTTTTACTTTTAGCAAAAAGCCACATGGAGCGGTGGTGATGATATAAGGAAAATAGGGGCCTAAGTGCCGAACTTGCTCCTTGGTAATGCACCACCGACACCCTGGGATAGTAAACAACCTCGAAGTGGGATCTTTCCAGACGATCACATAGGTCGACGTCCTCGCAGTAGAGAAAGTATTTCGGGTCAAATCCACCCACTTGTCTAAAAGATGAACTTCTCACAACAAAAAAAGCTCCGGACACCCAAGGTGCACTTAGCGGTCGATCCAGATCAATGTCATCCATGCGATACCATTTCGATATCGGATTATCTCTCCAAAACAATCCGAGAAATCCGTGAACAAAAGAGACGAAGGTACTGGGAAATCTCCTCACAGATGGGTATCTTTCCCCAGAGGGCGTAAGGATCTTTGGGGCTATTAAAGCCACGTGAGAACTCTTTTCAAGAACCTTCACAAGTTCGCATACAACAGGAGAGGTTATGGATATGTCGGGATTGGATATCACCAGGTAACTACACTTTGGCAGATAAGAGATGCCAAGATTTACTGCACGCCCGAAACCCAGGTTCTTCCCTGTCGATACCACGGTATAACTAAATTCGTCACTTTTCACAACTCTCTCACAAGCGACCAAAGAGCTGTTGTCTACTACAACGATCTCCTTTACGCAATCTCGTCGCATCTCTTCAACAAGTACTTCAATCTGTGAAAGTTTCTGTCCATAGGCGACAACAACAGCTCCTATCGACCCAGTGCCAGCCATCTAACAGATCTCCTTAACTAACTCACGCAACGAGTCATGCCATAGCGGCAAGAGCGATAGTCCCGAGTTCTCGAGGGCGAAATTTTCCAAGACCGAATACTTTGGACGTCTAGCCTTACGATCATTAGGGAGATCGTCAGAGACGATCGGATGTACCGACACGTCTTTTATGCCAGCGATCTCCAGCACTTTTGATGCTACTTCAAACCAGCTGCCGGTACCTTGTCCCGTAACGTGATATAGTCCACCGAGCCCACTTAATACCATCTCAAATGCCTTTTCTGCAAGGTCTTTGGCCACAGTCAACGAACCCACCTGATCGATCACAAATCTAAGGTCTTCTCCTTTGGATGCCAACTTCAACACCGTCTTTACCAGGTTGTCCCCGTATCGACCAACGACCCAGGACGTTCGTATGCACAGATCCGTTGCTCTTAGCTCTTTTTCACCGGCAAGCTTTGATCTTCCATAGACGGAGATCGGATTTGGATGATCCCACTCTAAATAAGGTGTAGCGGAAGTCCCGTCAAAGACGTAGTCGCTCGAAAAGTGCACCACCTTTGCTCCAAACTTTGACGCTGCTTGGACCAGATTCCTTACTCCAAGTGCATTAACACGAAACGCCAACTGCAGATGATCCTCACATAGATCGACCTTTGTCATGGCGGCGGCATTAAATATGACGTCAGGAGAAAAGTCACCAACCGCAACATCTACCGCTTCTCTGTCTCCGACATCGAGCAACTTTGAGTCCGCTGCATAAAAAGACATGATCTTTGCATGCTTCGACGCGGCCTCAACAAGTTCCCTACCCAACTGTCCATTGGCTCCAACGATTAGCACTCGCATTTAAGTCCTCTGAGTCCACTTTGCCGCTCCTTCGACAACAGGTGCGCGACCTTTCAAAGGTTCCCACCATGACCTGTTCTCTACATACCACTGAATCGTCTCAGCCATCCCACTCTCAAAGTCGATAGTTGGCTGCCAACCTAATGTACTTCTAATTTTCGTCGAGTCAAGTAAGTACCTTCTGTCGTGAGAAGGTCGATCCGGAACGATAGTCTTTAGGGTACTTGGCTTCCCGAGATGCGAAAGTACTATATCAGCAATCTCAACGATAGACTTTTCCACTGCCGTCCCGACGTGATAGGTCTCCCCGTTATCACCTTTATCAACCACAAGATCGATCGCTGCTGCATGATCCATCACATGAATCCATTCACGTTTGTTGTTAACTGAGGCATAAAGCGGTAATGGAGTGTCGTCGATTGCGTTGGTAGTAAACAATGGAATTATCTTCTCGGGAAACTGGTATGGACCATAGTTGTTGGCACAGTTGGTTATCGATATGGGAACTCCGTAGGTGTAGTGATAAGACCGAACGGCGTGGTCGCTAGCTGCCTTAGACGCATTGTATGGGGTCCTGGGAAGATACGGCGAGTTCTCGGTGAAGGAGTCCGTAGAGTCCAGGTCCAAGTCTCCATACACCTCACAGGTGGACACGTGGTGAAAGCGGCCCACACCAACTTCCCTGCATGCCTCGAGTAGTCCAACCGTTGAGATCACGTTGGTTTGAAAGAACCTTTCAGGTTCTAGTATCGCCAATGAGTTATGGGACTCTGCTGCAAAGTTAACGACAACGTCCACTTTGTAGTCTCTTAAGAGTTGAGTCACCAAAGGCGTATCGCCTATATTTCCCTCAACGAATGTCAACCACTTTTCAAGATCACTGATACTATCTCTACAGCCTGCGTAGGTAAGCGCATCCAGGACGACGACCTCATCTTTGGGATGAGACTGACTCCAGTATCGAAGGAAGTTTGATCCAATGAATCCAGCGCCGCCCGTCACCAAAAGTCTCATAACCTCACCCAATGTCTTTCTAAAAGATCAAGTTCATCTGTTACACTCCGTTAGATGCCTAACACAGATTAGCGGATGTCAAGACAAGCAAACATTTTTGCCTTACGCAGTTGTATGCCAAAAACCACTTATCTACGGAAGCTCAACCCTTGACTTGTCACCGATGACCAACCTCAAAGCCGAAGGCTTTGACCCTCTCCGAAGAACAGATGCCGCTTTACCGACTATCGACCCCTCCATATGCCCGACGTCTTTGACAACAGCGTCTTTCAAAATGATCGAGTAGTCGATCTCGCTATTTTCCACCAGACAGTTTGGACCAATCGAAGAGTAGGGGCCGACAAAGCTATTTATGACCTTTGCATTTGCGCCAACAATTACAGGTCCTCGGATCACGGAACCCAAAACTTCAGCACCACTTTCTATAACGACTCGACCCTGTACGAATGAATCCTCCTTCACAGTGCCCTCTATCTTGCCAACAAGCAGCTCAAGAGCCAATCGATTACCTTCGAGCAGAGCCTCTGGTTCTCCAAGATCCTTCCAGTAACCTTCGACGATAGAAGATCTAACTATCAGGCCGTCCTCAAGAAGCCAGTCGATGGCATCTGTAATCTCAAGCTCGTCTCGTTCTGAGGGTTTAATCGCTCTCACGGCTCGATGGATCTCTTTATCAAATATATAGACGCCCACCAGTGCGAGATCTGAAGGTGGAACTTTTGGTTTTTCAACCAGCCTAAGCACGGTGCCATCTTCTCCTAGAACTGCGACTCCAAAGCGTTCGGGATCGCTCACCTTGGCCAAAAGTATCTGAGCGTTGATATCCCCGCTGCTTCGTTTGAACTTCTCTACAAAACCCTCAATGCCATGGAGTATGAAGTTGTCTCCCAGATACATTACAAAGTCGTCTTCTTTTAAGAACTCCTTTGAGATAAGTACCGCATGTGCTAGTCCCTTAGGACTGTCTTGAGGAATGTAGGTTATCTCCAAACCAAAAGACGATCCGTCCCCCAAAGAGTCCATGACTTCATTGGCAGTTTCGCCTACCACTACCCCAACCTGCTCAATGCCACAGCGAGCAATTGACTCAAGACCGTAATACAAAATGGGTTTGTTAGCAATTGGAACCAGCTGTTTGGCGGAGGTGTACGTTATCGGTCGGAGTCTCGATCCTGTACCACCTGAAAGTACTAACGCCTTCATCCAAACCTCCGCTACAGCTACGATCGAGAGTAGTATGCTAGGACTTCAGCCCTAACTGTCGCGCCAATACAACACGTTGAACCTCAGAGGTCCCCTCTCCTATCTCCAGGATCTTAGCATCTCTAAAGTATCTCGCTACTGGAGTTTCATCCATGTAACCAGCACCTCCAAAGATCTGAACAGCGTTTTTCGCTGCTCTCATAGCGGCTTCACTAGAGTACAACTTAGCGATAGCGGCCTCCCTCTTGAATGGTCTTCCCATATCCCTCAACCAGGCTGCTTTATAGACGAGCCCGCGGACGACCTCGACGTCAACATCCATATCCGCACATTTAAATGCAACACCCTGGTATCTACCTATGGGTCCACCAAAGGCATTTCTCGTTTTCGCATAACCTACAGATTCATCACGACAACCTTGTATCAGTCCCAGCGCCAACGCTGCAATAGCGATTCTGCCTTCGTCTAACGTTGCCAGAAACTGTGCAAATCCTTTGCCTTTAGTGCCCAAGATGGCAGAGTCAGGAACTCTGACGTCCTCGAGAACCACACCGTGTGTATCGGAAGCATGCCAACCAATCTTTCTGTACGCTGGTTCAATCGTCAGACCTGGAGTCCCATATGGTACTAGAAATGCTGTAACCCCTTCATCAGTGTTGGCAGTTACGGTAATGAACTTGGTGATCTCGGTTCCAGAGTTGGTGATGTAAGCTTTAGCTCCACTAATACTCCACTCACCATCGGAAAGTCGAATAGCTTTTGTCATGGTGGAGCCCGCGTCAGAACCACCATCTGGTTCGGTAAGGCCAAATGCTCCAAGTATCTCTCCGGAACACAGCCTTGGCAACCAGGTATCTTTTTGTTCGGTAGAGCCAAAATGAAATACTGGAGACGCACCTAAACCCACGCCTGCCGAGAGTGTAATTGCAACTGAAGAGTCCGCCTTTGCTATCTCTTCAATTGCAATACACAGTGTCGCAAAGCCAGCGCCAGAACCTCCGTAGCGCTCTGGGAAAATAAGGCCGAAAAGTCCCATATGTCCCATTTTCTTGACTATATGAAGCGGAAGCACGCTCTCGCTGTCCCATTTGGCCGCATACGGTCTGATCTCGGAGTCGACAAACTCTTGCATGACCTTGCGAAAGTCTTCCTGTTCTGGCGATAGATCGAACTCCACAACTGCTCCATTTCGATTAGACGTAAAGACGCTCTTTTATCAAGTACATTGACCTCCGAGGATCTGATGTCATACTATCGCAAGTTGGAAGAGATCGCTAAGTAGTTACACAAAGTCGACATAACAACCGTCTCTCACTTCAAGAGAACCCTCCAGATCTCTATCAGCTAATGAGGATTACATCTTCAGCCAAATAGACACGGAATGGAAAGTTCTCCGCTTGATCCATGGGAAGGACGATAAAATCAAGGCCCAGACACGCACTCGATCTAAGTTGGCAGAACTTTATGGCCACACGTTGAGATTCTCTACGTCGCCAGCGTTGACAATATGTCTCTCGTGTCCAGCGCTTATAATTAGCTCTCCATCGTTACCAAGATCGATCGCCATACCTTCTACAGTTTCACCAGAGGGAAGCCGCGCCACGACGCTTTGGCCCAGAGTCGTGCAGCGATCTCTATAGTGGCTCAGAATCATGACTGTGCCACCGGCACTTCGGGCAGTCTCTAAGAGTGAAGAAATCCTAGCCAAAAAGTCATCTAAAAGTGCCAACGCTGGCACAGATTCCAGATCTGGTCGCTCTAAGAAAACAGAGGTAGCAGGCCTTCCCAAGACGCTAAGTTCTTCTTCGTTTTGACCAAGGTTCACCCCGATTCCAACTACGACTTGAGTTTTGTCGTTTCTGCCAGCTACTTCAGCTAAGACTCCGGCAATCTTTTTCCCTCGAACCTCAAGATCGTTAGGCCACTTTATACCCGCATCCAACGAATAAAGCTTATCTAACGTCCAACACATCGCCAAAGATACGACCTTCACCAAAATCTGCGCGTCAAAAAGAGTCCTCTCAGAATCAAACAAGACGCTCGCTGAGAAGGACTTTCCCTTGGGGGAAGACCAGCTGCGCTGCATTCTCCCTCGGCCCTTTACCTGCTCATCTGCAATAACCACAAGTCCCTCTTTGGCTCCGAGACGAGCCTGGTCTAGAATATAGCGGTTGGTCGAGTCCAAAGATTCAAATCTCTGAACGCGCCAAATTGGGTTGAGTGGCGTTAGAGTTTCGGCTTGAGGGCTTGTGTTATGCACATTTACAAGACTATTGCTTCAAAAGGACGGTGCAGAGTTGTTCAATAAGATTTTGATTGCCAACCGCGGCGAGATCGCCGTGAGAGTGGCTCGAACTGCTCGAGAGATGGGCATCAAGACGGTAGCGGTTTACTCAGAACTGGATCGTGATGCCCTACACGTCCGTGTTGCCGACGAAGCCTTCGCTCTAGGTGGAAGCACTCCACAAGAGAGCTACTTAAATACCGAGAAGATTCTCGAGATTTTAGAACTATCAGATGCCGATGCGCTACATCCAGGCTATGGATTCTTCTCTGAAAACGCCGAGTTCGCGAGATCTATCTCAAACACCGGAGTAACTTTCATCGGCCCTCCCCCAGAGGCTATCGAGATCATGGGAGACAAGATCTCCTCGCGCATTGCCGCCCAAAAGGCTGGCGTTGAAGGCGTTCCGGGGACGACGACAGTTGTCACAGACTACGAAGAGGTCATAGACTTCGGCCAAACTCACGGCTGGCCGGTTGCTATCAAAGCTGCTTACGGAGGCGGCGGTCGCGGAATGAGGGTGGTGAGGTCAAAAGAAGAGGCCAAAGATGCCTTGGAGTCCGCAATGCGGGAGTCCGAAAAGGCGTTTGGTAGATCTGAGTGCTACTTAGAACGTTACCTAACTTGGCCGCGCCACATTGAGATGCAGATCTTCGCCGACGACCATGAAAACGCACTGTGGATTGGCGAACGGGACTGCTCCTGTCAACGTCGACATCAAAAGCTTATCGAAGAAGCTCCGGCACCCAACTTTCCCGATGACGTAAGAGAAAAAATGGGTGAGGCAGCTGTACGAGTCGCCAAAGCCTGCGGTTACAAGAACGCCGGTACCGTTGAATTCCTCTACCAGGATAACAACTTCTACTTTCTCGAGATGAATACCCGACTGCAAGTTGAACACCCAGTAACAGAGCTGATCACCGGACTGGATCTCGTGGAGTGGCAAATACTCGTTGCTTCTGGACAAAGACTTCCTCTGACCCAACACGAAATCCAGCGACGAGGCTCATCGATTGAAGTGAGAGTAAACGCAGAAGACCCCAGTGGAGGCCGCTTCTTACCATCGCCTGGAACGATCACAAAGTTCATAAGACCAGACGGCCCTTACACCCGCACCGACACCGGGTATGAAAGCGGAGATACTGTTTCGCAGTTCTATGACAACTTGGTAGCCAAAGTGGTCGTATGGGCAGAGACTAGAGACAAAGCAATCAACAAGATGGTAAGGGTTTTGAAAGAGACTGAGATTGAAGGTATCTCGACGACCATCCCAGCACACTTGACCCTTTTGCAACACCCTGAATTTCGGAATATAGAGTACTCAACCAAGTGGGTAGAGACTCGAGCCGGACTAGAAAGCCTTCAGGCGCAGACACCGGCTTCAGTAGAGACATCCGAAGCGTTGACTAGGACAAAAGTTCTAGCAGAGGTGAACGGGAAGCGAGTGGAGGTGAATCTCTACCTGCCAGAAAATGATCGCCTTCTCGCCTCCCAAAGTTCGTCCAAGACTCGAGAACGCGCAAGAGGCTCAACCCTGCATAGTCATCACGCCCCAGTTGGAGGTGGGAGCGGACAGATAACTGTTCCAATGCAAGGTACGGTGGTCAAGGTCCTCGTAGATACAGGACAAGACGTAGAGGTAGGCCAAAGCCTGCTCGTACTAGAAGCTATGAAGATGGAAAACGCTATATTGAGCGAAAAGTCAGGCGTTGTCAAAGAGGTACGCGTCAAAGCCGGAGATACCGTTGGAACCGGTGACACGGTCGTAGTCATTGAATAAGTTAGCGGGGTGAACAGATGTCAGAAATCAACCTTCAAGCGATAAAGATACGAATAAAGCAAGAGGCAGAACGTAGATACGACCAGGCATTGAGACTTTCGAGACTCATCCACGAAAATCCAGAACTTGGTTTTGAAGAGTTTAAAGCTCACGATTGGTTGATTTCCGCCATCTCTGAACTAGGCATGAACCTACAAGATCACGTCGGAGACCTCAAAACCGCCTTTGTGGGAGACTTAGGAAACTCACCACTCAGTATCGGCATATGTGCCGAGTATGACGCTTTACCCGAGGTGGGCCATGCATGTGGTCACAACGTTATCGCCGCTTCCGCATACCTAACAACAGCAGCTCTTGTACCGTTTTTAGATGAGATCGGTGTCTCTATTAGAATTCTCGGAACACCCGCAGAGGAGGGGGGTGGCGGAAAGGTACTTATGCTTGAGCAAGGCGCGTTCAGCGGACTAAACGCCGCTATGATGATCCATCCTGCTCCTGCTGAGTCCGATCGCATGCCCACTTTGGCGGCCAAGCACCTTGATATCACCTACGTTGGTAAAGAGGCGCATGCATCTGGTTATCCTCAAGTTGGAGTTAATGCCCTAGATGCTATGACTATTGCCCAAGTTGCTATTGGACTGCAGCGCCAACATATCTTTCCCTATGATCAAGTGCATGGGTACATTAAACACGGAGGGGATGCTCCAAACATTATTCCAGCTCACGTTGAAGGTACCTACATCATTCGATCAAAAACTCTTTTTGATCTTGAGTTGCTGGAACCAAAGATAGATCGCTGTTTTGAAGCCGGAGCTCACGCCACAGGAGCGTCACTAACCATAACATCACCTTCGCCTCCGTACTCTGAGTTCATAACAGATGAAGCGATCGCTGCCATCTACAGGGACGAGGCTACGGCCTGCGGTAGACCTTTCCCCGACCCATCACGAGAGTTCAGAGCCTCCACAGACATGGCCAATATCTCTTTAGAGATACCGTCAATTCATCCACTCTTGGATATAGATTCACTGCCTGCGATTAACCATCAACCCGAGTTCACAATAGCAGCTCGATCCCACGCAGCCGATAGAGCCATCTTTGAAGGTGCACTATCTATGGCTTACACCATTGTCGAGATAGCAGCAAACGGACCACTGAGTGACCGACTACTCGCTCATAGCTGCCGATAATACACTATCAATCGGCCGCTTCGGCGAGAGCCTCAGCCAACGCAGGATGCACCAAGAGGGACTCTACGATATCGGCAACCTTCAGATGCGCCGTTACCGCAAGTGCAATCACAGAGATCAGCTCTGCAGCTCGTTCACCTACGATAGACCCACCGAGTACGACTCCAGTCGCTGGATCAGATACTATCTTGATGAATCCTCTTGAGTCTCCATTTATTAAAGCTCTGGCGTTAGCTGCAAAGGGAACTTTGGTTACTCGGATCTTTCGACCTAGTGCAAATGCTTCGGCCTCAGCCAAACCCACGTCGGCAATCTCCGGTTCAGTAAATATTGCGCTTGCTGCCTTGTCGTAGTCGAGATGGTGATGTTCACGAGTATCCAGGCCCATAATGTGTTCCGCTACTTTTCTACCTTGCATGGTTGCAACTGACGCCAATGGTAGCTTGCCTGAGATATCTCCAGCTGCATATATATGTTTTACGTTGGATACGCAGTGATGATCTACGGGTATGTATCCACTGTCATCCAGCATAACTCCTGCCTTGTCCAACTCCAATGACTCATAGTTAGGTAACGAGCCAATAGCCAATAGACAGTGAGAACCTGCAATACTTCGTCCATCATCACACGCGACCACCACGTTGCCGTCTTCGTCACGAGAGATGCCTTTAGCACGCGCTCCTTTATATAGCTTGACACCGGAGTCCAAGAAGTCAGTCTCCAACGCTGCAGCCACCTCCGGATCTTTTTGCGGAAGGATCTGCTGGCGAGAGACTATCAACGAAACCTTTGAACCAAAAGTTCGGAACATATGCACAAACTCCACTCCGGTTACGCCAGAACCGATAACCACTAAGTGTTTTGGAATCTCAGGAGGAGGATAGGCCTGCCTGGTGGTAAGGATGCGATCACCATCGATGGGCGCCCAGTCAGGCACTCTTGGTCTTGAACCTGTAGCGATCAAGAAGGCATCACCACCAAGTTCAATCTCATCTCCCGAGATCGACTGCACCGCAATGTGGTGAGAGTCTAAAAACCTTGCCTCACCTTGTATCACCCTCACTCCTTGTGAACCAAGAAGATCTCGATTGCTGCGCTCTAGGTGCTCAGTGATGGATGCTATTCTCGCCTTTATAGAGTCAAGTTCAGGGTACAGTTGAACATCACTTACGCCCATGCGAGACGCCCTCGATAAAAGTGCAAGCAATCCGCCAGTTGCAATCATCGCCTTTGAGGGAATGCAATCCCAAAGATTAGCCGCTCCTCCCAAAACGTCTTTTTCAACAACTGTTACCTGCGCTCCTAGACGAGCCGCATAGGACGCAGCTTGAATACCAGCGGGGCCACCACCTACGACAACGAAGTTCACGCCTTTATACTAGCGAAGATACATTACGACGCCAAATGCAAGACCATTTGAACTCCCAAAAATGCGTTGTCAAAGAGACAACAAACTCAAATTCATCCGGTCGTATCTAGGAGTCTGCTGAACTAGTCCCTTCTCATTTTGGACCAAGAACGCACTTGGGGTGCTGTATGGTCCATTGTCGGTGTTCATCTGTCCTATCTAGTGTTTTAGACTCCTTATACTTTGTGTTCCTCCTCTTTTTAGGAGGTTCAACAAGGTAGATGTCTACTCTAATTAGGTCACAAGTACCCAAGCCCCGTTCTCTCTGGTGAGGTTGTTTCTAAGGAGTACCTTCAAGTTCCATACGGCCCCAAGGAGGAGATAGTGCATTGTGTTCTTGGCTAACCCCCGATAGCGGAGCTTTGAACCGTTGAGTTTGCGTTTCATCTGGGCATGGATACGTTCTACTCCTGGACGAATCGCTCGGTACTCGGCTTTGATCTCTTCGGTCTTCCAACGTTCGCGCTGAACTCTGGCATAGGTGTGATTCGGAGCAAAGGTCATCACCCGTCCTCGCTTGGAGCGGGTACATCGCTCTTTGATGGGACAGGTAGCGCAGTAGCGCACAAAGGAGGCTCTCCCCTTGGCTGAGATGGTAACTGTGTGCTTGGCTGGGCAGGTGACGGTCGCAGGTTCATCGTTGGTTGCTTCTTGTACTATGAAGTCATCGACGCTATAACCTCCCGGTACCGCCATGGTGAGGGGTCGTGGCTTGACGACCTCGCGATGCCCCTTATCTGCCAAGTGCTTGGAGAGATCCATCGACGAGTAGCCACTATCGCCATAGACGCTAACCGATTCAATCTCTTGGTCCAAGAGTTCCTTGGCCACCTCGGCATCAGAGGCGTTACCCTTGGTAAAGGTAGCAGCGGTGATGATCTCGGTATCTGCATCAATAGCGATGTGGCTCTTGTAGCCGTCGTGGTAATTCTTTCTCGACTTATGCACATGGCGAGACTCGGGATCAACGGTGGAGATAATCCGGTCCTTGGCGACTCCCTGGATGAGGCGGTAGGCTCCCGTTGTCTCATCAACGAGTTCAACGTCTTGACCAGCAACTACTCCAAGAAGACCAAGGGCACCTAGCTGGTTAGCATCAAGGGGGGAATCAGCACCCTCGCTTAGGTACCCGAGCGCTCGTGCTCGATCGATGAGTGTGTTGGCATCACGAACGAGGATGGAGAGGGTCGCATCGACCAGATCTTTATCGGAGTAGTCAATGGCGGGCTTGACTCTCGTGTAGTCGATCTCATTTGAGAGGGGAACCTCACCAAGGGCTGGGATCATCCTCCTTACCCGCTTGATCTGGGCGACGATCTGGCTCATGGTGTCCTGGGTGATGACAGCATCGACCAACACCGTTGAGTCAAGAACCCGCTTGGTGTGGGTACTGAGGATCTTGGTTTCGCCGATGATCTCACGGGCAAGATCAAAGATGAGGTTGGGTGTGTTGGAGTTCTTGATCCGATTCCTCCAGTAAGTAAGGACCGACGGGTCAAACCCTCTGTCTTCGAGGTCAAGATCAAGGGCAAGCTTCCAGCGCAGGTTATAGCGGACCTGATCGAGAGCCTCTCGGTCTGAAAGTCCTTCCAAGGTCTGCAGGACCATGACCGAAGCTACTCTTGAGGCCGGAATCGATGGTCTCCCGGTACCCGAGGGATACAGGTGAGCGAACTTAGCATCCGAGAAGATATCTCTACGGTGTTCTGAGAGAAAGTGATAGAGAGAACCAGGCTCTAATAGGGTAGAACAAAAGGCAGCTGTTGCAGTGAGACGGGCCTGGGGGTTTTCAGTTCCTAACATAGAAATAGTCTATCTGAACAGGACCTATGC
>JAJYGA010000122.1 GCA_021785255.1 Actinomycetes bacterium | reverse complement strand
ATTTCCCGAAGAGTTATCCACGCAAGACTACAGACGTTCCATATCGCAAGTTGACAGAGAGCGGGCACTTAAGAACATTGCCCGGGCCAAAGCATTATTAATGACATCCAAAGAGCAGGATCAACCCAAAACACGCCATCTCGAAGCGATAACAGCGTGCAGTAAAGGCAAGGCCTATCGGAGCAGCTAACACGCAGCTGCATCAGTGAGAATCACAACAAACACTCACGAATCACTAAACCGACGAAGTTCCCGTCACTGGATTTAAAATGAAACTTTCCCAAAGTTACTATTGGCCTACGTACTGTCCCTGGATGTTGTGCCACAGTATCATTGAACTTGTGGATCTCAAACTGGAACGAACTAAATGCGACCTAAGACGACCTCTAGTCAATAGAGTGCTAGTTGTATTGCTTGTCGTCTTTACGCTTGCAGCCATAGGGACACTTGGCAATGTCTTTCTTCAGGCCTCCAGTCTCGTTGCATTAGTTGGAGTTCTTTATTCAAAACGTACGTGTCTTTTTAGATGATGGCGTCGTGGACCGTCTCTTGGAAGTTTTGATTTTCGAGGTATCAAATTAGATTCTCAACGCTACTAGCATCAATCCCATGGAAGCTGATGTGCGAGATCTGCTTGGACTGGCCGGTGACGCCAGGGCTGTTATTCTCTGTAGCGACGCTCTTGGTTTTTCCCATGCAAACAACCAGGGCGTCTATGAGGCTTTGCGCAATGGAGCTTTGAACTCGGCTCGAGTCATGACGCCTGGACCCTGGGTGAGACATGCCGCAGCTTCGCATCAAGGAGAAGATGTGGGCATCTCTCTTACGCTCACCTGCGACAACGATATCTTTCATCTCTTTCCGCTTAGCGCGTCACCTTCTTTGGTAGACGGAGGTGGTGGATTTCCAGCCACCTCAGATGATCTTTGGAGTCATGCGGACATCGACGAGCTGCGACGTGAGGCGCGCGGCCAGTTGGAGCGTGCTATTTACTGGGGATTCGACATATCTCACATAGCGAGTTTTGGCGACTCTTTGATTGGCCGCCCCGAGTTCTTCGATATTGTTTTGGATCTAGCAATAGAGTATCGGTTGCCTATTCGTTTGCCAGAGAACTCTTCTGAGGAGAGACTTGGTTATCCTGCCAAGACCCTTGTGACTCAGGAAGGGTTAGTGGCTATCGACCAGACAATAGATATCGCTAAGGTGAACTTAGCACAGTACCCGACGTTTGAAGTGGCATTTGACGATGTCGTCAAGCACTTGGAGCCCGGGGTATCTGAGATCACGTTCAAGTTGACCGCTGACACACCAGAGATACGAGAACTGTCACCTAGATGGCTAGACGAGGTTAACTGGACCAAGGTGGTAATGGATCGTGCCTTTGTACAAAGAACCCTTGCTCGATACAGTGTCATAAGTACTGATTATCGCAGGATAAGGAATCTTGCAAGGCAGAGGTTCAGTCGTTCGACTTTCTTGGTCTAGATGTCAAAGTCAGTGATTGAGGCAAGCTGACGTTCGAGTTCCAGGTACTCTTGCGAAGCGGTAAGGGGCAAGAGGCTCATAAGCTTGTTTAAGTCTCCCTCGACGCCGATTTGTCCTTGCATAAAAGCTGAGGCGGCGTCAAGTTTGCCCGCGGCCATAGCTTTTGCCTCCTCCATGGATATCGTAAGGGTTACATCGGGATTGCTGTAGTCACCCAATGAAGCATCCACGAGCCTGCCGTCTTGAACAATCCATGAGTAGTAGATGTCGCCAACTGGCGTGTCTGAGATTATATAAAGGAGTGACGCGGACATGCCGTGCCGCTCCGGCATCTCAGAACCAAGTCGTTTGACGTCATCGATCCACGCTTGAGTGAGCCACTTTCCCAACTTTACTCCTCTTGTTACTATTACTATTTGAACCTCTGTGCAAGGGAGAGGCCAGTACCTTCGAACAGATCGGTCTCTATCTCGCCATTAGAGATTGATACTACCTCTACCGTAGACCTTGCTAGGTGGTAATCTTCAGTTGAATAGGCTTTTGCCTGCTCTTGTGTAGGGAGTCCGAACCAAAACGGGGAGTTTGGGTCAATCTGAGTACGATGCGCAAGAAGAGCTCGGCGTTGTATCTCTAAAAAGTCAGCTACGTCTATCTGGGTAGTGACTAGATCGTCCTGGCCCTGGCGCTCTAGTCGATCTCTCGGAAATGGTGACTCAAGTCCAAGGGATTCGAATCTTTCGACGATAGCTAAGATCTTGGCTTTGGTCCAAAGCGAGTAATAAAGTTTCAGTGGTTGGAAGGGCTCTCCGAGTTCAGGTTTGTAGTTGGAGTTACCCGCTAAATCAAAGGCTTTTAGCGAGATATCGTGCACTCGAAGATGATCTGGATGTGGATAACCTGATTGATCCTCTGGGTAAGTAATTACTACATGGGGTTGTTGCTCTCTGAAAATCTCAACCAAACGATCTGTCGATACATCTATGGGAATGTTATAGAACGCGTCAAGTCGCTCGTTAGCCTCGGTTCCTGGCATCCCGGAGTCTCTATACCCCAGCTTTATTACTTCATCGTATCCTATGATCTTTGTTGCTTCTTCGAGTTCGGCGTTTCGAATCTCCGCAAGATTCGCTCTAATTTCAGGTCTATCCATCTTTGGATTTAATATGTCCCCTTCTTCGCCTCCCGTTGCGGTTACTAAGACGCAACGTGCTTGAAGAGTTCTGTATCTAGCGATAGTAGGGGCACCCTTTGAAGACTCGTCGTCTGGGTGGGCGTGGACACTTAGAATCGTAGGCGTTTTGTTCGTCACAGTACCAACCAGTCTAAAAGCTGGGTAGCGGGATATAGGCATGCCTGAATGTGGCAGATAGATATTTGGCCGAGGTCATTTGGCACTGAACAAATACTCATGCAAGGAGATTTAGGCGTTGAAGGCGAGAGCACCAGCTCGATGAGCAGCATCATCTCTTTTTGAAGTTTACCAAATCCCCCAGTACCTCAGGTTTCTTGGCGATTGGCGGGAATGAAATGAGGTCAAAACACCTTGAAACATACATTCAACGCTAGGAGGAACATTGGAATCAATTAAAGTCTACGGTGCACCGTGGTGTCCCGACTGCCATCGAACTAGGCGTTTTCTTGACGAACATCAAGTTCCATACCTCTGGTTCGATATCGATGAAGACTCCGAAGCCCTAGCGTACGTTCAGACTCTACAAGATGGAGGAAGAACGATTCCCACGGTCATCATTGACGACGGTGGAGATCCGCTCTTTGAGCCAACAGATGACCAAGTGGCAAAACGCCTCGGATTAGCCGACTAAGCGAAGAAGTTCTTTGTCAAGTTGCAGATAAAGGTAACGAATCATCCAACTTCGAAACGTCCTCATTTACAGCAAGTGAAAGCATTCTCCACTTAGTTGGATAGCTCCACCTTGAGAGGAAGCGCTCCCCTACCAAACGCGTGAACAGTTGCCATAGATCTCCAGAGCGCATCGATTCTACAAGACTATCGAAGATCTTTTGTACCCTCAAAGCTGCGAGCAGTGCGGGTTACATCCAGACACTTCAAAAAGTCATATTCCTCAAGGTGGAATAAAACCACGTACTCCGCCTTCTCCACCACCAGACAAGGGCTTTGATGCTGCCTGCCAGGCATGGCTCTCACAAGTTTGTGCTACATGTGACTACCTGAATCGTAAATTTATCGAGGACGCACACAGATTAGAAAACAGCGATCGGTCACAAACAAAGGAGTGGTTTTTGTTTTGAGTGAGTACTCAATTATTTAAAGATCGCCAGTTAACATCATCCGTCACTTGCAGATCAAGCATATCTACTGAAGCAACTAACCTTGTATTCCAAAAAACGCCCTATGCAGCACCTCGGTATTTTCAAACTCCGATGTCGACCCCTCGAAACTCACCTTCCCACCTTCTATCACGCAGACACGATCACTGAGTTCCAAAAAGGAGACATTCTGTTCCGCTATAACCATCGCCCTACCCTTTCCAGTAATCGAACGAAGGGACGAGATGACCTCTTTAACGTAAAGCGGCGAAAGACCAGAGGACGGTTCGTCCATAATTAGTATTTTTGGATCAGACATCAATGCCTTGCCTACCCCAAGAAGTTTCCTCTGTCCTCCAGATAACGATCCTGCTAGCGCCTTCCGTCTGCCTTTCAGTTCTGGGAACAGTCCAAATATCTCTTCAAGACGTTCCTTCACAAGAGTTCGACGGGTGTTGTAGGCTCCAAGCACAAGGTTCTCTTGTATCGATAGCGTTGGAAATACTCCCAACTCGCTCATGTAGGCGACGCCAAGGTCAATTCTTTTGTGAATTTTCAGACCACTGACATCTTCACCAAGGATTTCGATCTTGCCACTTTTCAGAGGAAGCTCACCAATAATGGTCTTGATCATTGTACTTTTCCCTGCACCATTAGCCCCTAGGATCACTAATGTTTCGTCCTTCGTCACACTTAGGTCTATACCCCAAAGAACAGGAAGCTCACCATAGCCAGAAACAACCTCAGAAAGCCTTAGAACCGTAGCGTCATCCACCTAGAAACACCTCAATAACCCGTTCGTCTTTCACCGCTTCTTTGAGTCGTCCTTCAAATATTTCCTTACCCGCATCCAAAACAACCACACGAGACGTTAAAGACTCCAAGAAACCGAGAAGATGTTCTACGACCACTAGCGCAACTCCCGTATCTGCAATCTCCTTGAGCATCGTTGCAATATCTGACAACTCCGAGGGACTTAACCCCGCTCCAAGTTCGTCGACAAAAAGAACCTTTGGATTGGTAGCCAAGGCCCTCGCCAGATCAAGCCTTTTTTGTTGTGCTGCCGTGAGCATTGAGGCAACTTTATACTTTGTCTCACTGAGGTTCGTTCGTTCCAGTACACTCGATCTCGCTAAGTTATCTTTCCCGCCAAAGTGCCAAGCTAGATCTATATTCTCCTCGACTGTCATATCACTGAGAGGCTTTGGGACTTGAAAGGTGCGATTTATTCCGTGTAGGACTCGTTTATGCGTGGGCATATGAGTAATATCTTTCCCGTCCAAGCAGATCTTGCCCATATCGGGCCTATAGATCCCAGAGACCACGTTGACCAGGGTAGTCTTGCCACAGCCGTTTGGACCTACCAGCCCCACTATCTCACCTTTTTCGACGCTGAGATTGACACCATTTAGAGCCTTGAATCCGTCAAAGGATTTTACGACTCCCTCTACCTCGAGCATATAACCGGCCAAGTTATGCCTCCTCTCTAATAGTTCTCATACGAAAGCGTCGAATAAGTGCATTGGCTATACCAGCCACACCTTTAGGTAGAAACAGAACAAAGATAACGATGATGACGCCAAAAATTAATTGAAAGTATTGTGGCTGGGTCACTCCTATGTATGAGTACAGACCGTACAGCACGACAGCTCCCACAATCGGGCCAAAGGTAGTCCCAACACCACCGAACAACGCAAACACAATGGCGAACACGGAGATAGAGATATCAAAGACAGCACTAGGGTAAAATATTGTTATCGTCCATGCAAACACACCTCCTGCCAAACCGGCAATAGCAGCTGCAACAACCCACGCCTTTGTACGCTCGAGCACAACGTTGACACCACTTAGCGAAGCACTAACAGGGTCATTTCTAATCGCTCTAAGCGCTAAACCTAATCTTGAGCGTTTGATAACAACGACAGTAAGGATGCTCAAGCCCAAGAGCACCACCGCGACGACGTAACTACCTCCAGAGCTATAGACCGCACCGATATTTATTCCGTAGGGGCCCTGCGTGATGTTCTTCAAAGAAGGATTAGCGATAAGCGCGTATAGCGCCTCTGCCGTTGCCAATGTTGCGATAGCGAAATACGACCCGCTCAGCTTCAAAAGAGGCGTAAGCACTAATGCCAAAATAGCTGACACCAATCCACCGATCACAATGGCAATCTCGGGTGCCACATGCAGATCAAGGATGGCCAACGAGGTTCCATAGGCTCCAACTCCGTAAAATCCCACGTAGCCAAAGGGTAGATATCCCGTAAGACCATATATGACGTTTACGCCTTGAGCCAAGGCAATGTAGATCATCATCGAGATGAGAAGAATCTCATTAGAGTAAAAATGCGGAGCAAAAGAAAACGCTACCACTGGTATTAAAAGACCTAAGAGATCAACCACATTTTTTCGTTTGAGGAGCTGCTTAAACACAAACCTTTGCCGTTCTTTGGGTTCGCCTTTTACTGTATCAATAACTGTAGGCCTATCCACTACATTTTCTCTCCTAGGCACTTCGTAACCTTCGACCAAGTACGCCGCTGGGTTTCACGATAAGCACCAAGAGCAAAAGTGCATAGGGAATAAGACTTGACCATGAGGGTATGTACAACTGAGTAAGTTCCAAGGCAAGCCCAAAGATCACGCCGCCAACGACAGTTCCTGCAATATTGCCCAAAGAACCTATGACTATCACAGCAAATGCTAGGATCGTCAAATTGACTCCCTCTGAAGGATCGACGCCGCCAAGCATGAAAGGAGCTACAGCGCCCACGCTTGCAGTAATTCCAAGACCTACGCCAAATGTGATCGCGGAGACTTTTCGAACGTCAATACCAACAGCAGCCGCCTCGACAGCGTCTGACATAATAGCCCTCGTCGCTGTACCAAGCTTCGTCTTGTACAGATACAAAAGTATCAAACCAATCATTGGAACAGATGTTGCAGCAACTATCCACCATACCCCAGGGTAGTTTTGACCCAAAAATTGAACGGGCCTAGATATGACCGCGCCAGAGGGAAGGGAACGCTGATTGTTTCCAAGCACGATAGTGACGATAGCCTCAAGTATTTGAGATATTCCAAAAAACAATATTAAAGACAGCATCTCTGGGTCCTTGGCTCTCGAAAGAGGTCCGGCCACCAGACGATAGATTACATAACCCGCAAGAACGGCTGGAGGTATGACCACCAAGACAGATATCAGTGGACTCAGGTGGTATGTATAGTAAAGCTCCCATGACGCAAAACCCCCGATCATGATTACGTCGCCGTGAGCTAGGTTAACAATCCTCTGCACGCCAAAGACAAGGTTGAGTCCAATCGACAAAAATGAGTAAAAAAGACCAAATAACACCCCCGCCACGATCGCGTACTCAAATAACAAGGTTCCTCCAATTCCTTGGCCTATGTTTCTCCGTAAACGTGGGTACTTTGGAGCTGAGTGTAAAGACTCCAAAGTACCCACAAAAGGTCACATACTAGACCGGATCTGACTCTATGGTGCCGGGTAAACAGCCTTCGTGGTCGCCTGAGTTGCAGGATACACGATCTGCACGGAAGTGTTCGTATTACCTTGGGTCGGCATCAACTGAGCTACCGGTAAGAGCTCACCCACTTGAGCTCCCTGGGAGTTGAGTTTGAAGAGTCCCTCAAGAGTGGTGACCTTACCTGACTGGGCCATAAGTGCACTACGAAGGCTCAGTTGAGCAAGGCTGCTTGCGTGATTCAACGCCAACTGTATCGTAAGGCCCGTATGGTATCCATACACTTCAGGCGCATTGACCGGTCCGGGATACTGCTTCTGGAAAGCGGCCTCAAAGGCAGTTGTTCCCATGCCAAAGTTGACTGAGTTGTAAGAGACCAGCGGAGGAGCCGCATAGGTGTAGGTATAGGCCATCCCCGCTTCACCCACGTTTTTCTCCAACAGTTGTTGCAACTGTCCAGGAAATACCGTAAAGACCATATTAAAGTGAGTTCCGCTCGACTGAAGATTGCTTAAAAACGCGATGTCGTTATTAGCGTAACCTAGCTCTATAACCGCTTGTGGATGCGTCGCAGCAATAGCGCTAATCGTAGTCCCATAAGCGGAAGTGGTCGTAGGTACAGCTTGATTGTAGACAGGCGTAATGCCTGCAGCCTTGAGACCATTTACAATCGTAGTGTCCTGGGAACCATCAAAGTCGTTAGAACCATACACTAACGCCACCTTTGAAATCTTCTTCTGCACCAAAAACGAAACTAACGGTTTGGGCCAAAGGCCAGAGGTGGGAAGATCTGCAAGCACTATGTAAGGATTGTTTGGGGTGAAGAAGTTAGTACCCGTACCGCTTTGATCAAACAGCAACACATGATGCTCCTGCGCAATCGTGGCAGCCGGAGCCGTAAGTACAGAACCAAAGTCAGCAACAAAGATGTTTACCTTGTTTTGGGTAATTAACTGATCGTAAAGAGTTGCCGCAGTAGCCGGCGAACTCTGGTCGTTATAGGCTATCAATTTGACCGGAATTCGCTTCTTATAGGCTGCAACATAGACTCCACCTTTAGCGTTCTCGTGGCTCACCCAGAACTTCAATCCATTGTACTCAGGCAACGATTGGTCCGCGAATGGGCCAGTTCCTGCATACAACGTACCTACTGTTATATCTTTAGGTGCACTCGAAGACCCTGTAGGCGCAGAAGATGCACTGCTGCCACAAGCTGCGCTAACGAGCGCAAAGCTGGCAAGTGCCACACCTACTTTGAGATTGAATGTCTTGTTCCGTCGAGAAATCTTAATCTCCCCCTTATTAGTCTAAGTATGTCGCAAACACTGCGTATGTAGTGTATACATCAAAATCACCCAACGCAAGGGAAGACCTTGAAAAGTTAAATCTATTTTGCAATTTTTCAGAAAACTATTACAGATAGTCAACTAACTTTCACAAAGCGCACATATTTTAGAAGGAGCAACAACGTTCATCGCCGCTAAAGAACGAGTCACAGCC
>JAJYGA010000029.1 GCA_021785255.1 Actinomycetes bacterium | reverse complement strand
TCTAACAAGACACAGCACAGCGACCCGATGAAACGTCAACCAGCCGAGGTCGCATGAGCGACTTTGGAAGCCTTGTCCGTAAGGGCGGGGAGGATGTCACCGTCTTACTTTAGGAGAAGCTGCATTAGTGCGATGTCGATCCATTGTCCAAACTTGCGTCCCACTTCTCGTTCCACCCCCACGAGCTCGAAGTTGCACCTTCGGTGTAACTCAATAGAGGAGGATTGGGTGGCGACAACTCGGGCCATAATTGAATGAAATCCAGAACTGCTTGCCTCTTCTATTAGAGCCAAGAGCAAGTTAGTGCCTATGTGGCGTCCTCTGTGCTCTTTGTGTACGTAGATTGAGTTTTCTACTGTAGAAGAGTATCCAGGACGCGGCCGATAAGGTGATATCGACGCGAACCCAACGACTTGATTGGCGTCTACTGCTACTACAACGGTGTGAATACCGGAGTGTTCAGACATCCATACGTGCTGGGCCTTCTCTGACCGAGGAATAAGATCTAAGGTGGCGAGCGAGTTTAGTACCTCGTGGTTGTAGATCTGTCGGATCTCCTCGGAGTCGTGACTAACGGCGGTTCTGATGAGCACGATAAACAATTTAGTGATCTCTAGTCTCTAAGTGTCGTGTTTATTAGCAACTTTGAGGGTCAAAAGACAGATTCGTCGAACTTCTTGGATTTGCCAGGTTAAAAGAGTGATTCGACAATAAATGAGACCACAGTGCTATCGATATGACATCGTGGTCATTACTCCTGTGATGCGTCGACCTGCTTAGGGCGTTATGACTTTAAATGACCTAGTCATGCTGACATATTTGCGTTTCCAAGGTCTCTTAGAGGTCGAGTCAATGGCTGTTGGTATCTCCAGAACTCGCCAGGCGACTTTCTCAAAGATCGTTACCCATACGCCCAATGACAGGTAGTGATTAAAGATTGTGCAAAAGTCCTCGTTCTGAAAACTTTCTCGGTGTTGTGCAGTGCATCGACTACCGGGAGTTGGCGTTGATGTCAATGGGTGCTGACCTCCTTTAGCGATTTGTCGTTCTTACAGGCACCACCATATTCGTATAGCCCCTTCCATCTGTGAGGGAAGGTAGACAGCTCTTGGCTGATGTGACAGATGCAATTTACAACACCAACAGACCTTATCTCACTTCCTAATGGGGTTAACAAGTCGCGTTCAGGATTATATGTATGACCAACTGTCCTTGGTGACTCGGCTGCTTGGGATTGACGCTAATGTGAGCTGCAGTCAGGATGACGATACTAGCGAGGACTGGACACCAGCTATCTCTTAGTTCTATGCGTTTGTTGGTTCAGTAACCAAAATATGTGGTAGTGCCGTTCTTTGAGTCTATGTCATGGAAGTAGTAGATGTCAGTGGTGCTTCTTTTACGGAACGGAACGATATTGGTTTGACTCTAGACTTGTACAGACTAGTATTTTGCCAAGTTGCCCCCTTAGCTCAGTAGGCAGAGCACAGCCATGGTAAGGCTGGTGTCGTCGGTTCGATTCCGACAGGGGGCTCCAAGGCGGCGTAGCTCAGTTGGTCAGAGCACACGGCTCATAATCGTGTGGTCGTCGGTTCGAGTCCGACCGCCGCTACTGACTAGGTATGTCATAGGCCGTTAGCAGTTGGGCAGCGGCGAAATGGAGTTAGTGATGGCTAAGAATGAGAAGCGGATCAAAGTTACTTTAGCATGCGAGGAGTGCAAGCGGAGAAACTATATAACGGTGAAAAATCGTCAAAATGACCGTGAAAGAATTGAGATGAAGAAGTACTGCCAATGGGAAAGAAAGCATACGCTTCACAAAGAAACCCGTTAGGAAGTTTGATTTGTACCGACTTGAAGAAGATGAGAACTTCAAAACTCCTGAGCTTCGCCTAATGGAGGGCGGAAAGTTCTCCAAGGTTGAAGAGCTCTTTACTTCGTGCTATCAATCGTCTCTGTCTCTGGCTTTGAAGCTTGTTGGAAATCTTGAAGATGCGAGTGACGTAATTCAAGAGTCTTATATGAGAGCGTGCAAAGGGTTTGAAAGCTTTAGAGGTGAGTCGTCTTTTGAGACCTGGTTTCATCGCATAGTCGTGAATACTGCCAACTCTTTTCGTGTGGTTCGTTCTAAACGGTCCGTCCGTGAAGTGCAAGAGCTAACAGAAGATAGTGACGACCAATCAAGTTTTGACGACGGATCCTTTAGCGCAGCTGTTATTGATATCGAAAGAGCGATTGCGAAACTACCACCGCGGTTTAAGTCCGTTGTTATCTTGCGCGACTTTTACGGACTATCTCATAGAGAGATCGCTGAGAAGTTGTCCATAACTGAAAATACGGCAAAGGTCTGGCTCCATCGGGCGAGAAAGAAGATCATCGAGATATTGGTGCCCAAGAGAACTTTAGAAGACGACTTCTACCAAGATCTCGAGAGGGAAAACTCCAGAGATGCTCGAAAAGTCTCTTAACTAGTGAGTTGGGAAGAGATTTTTATGTGCCCTGGTTGGGATGACTCATTTAGCTCTTCGTGATGGTAGGATACTTTGGTTGACAAAGGGTAGTAGCTCAATTGGTAGAGCACCGGTCTCCAAAACCGGGGGTTGGGGGTTCGAGTCCCTCCTGCCCTGCTCGGTATAGTTCAAGACAGAGGTAGAAAGTGAACCGCGAGACTAAGCGGATGCTGCAACGACAAGGACAGTTAGACAAAAGTGGTGAGCCAGCCGCTCCGTCTAAGGCTGCCCAAACTCAGGCGAGGGCGAAACCCGACCCATCACGACGTGGAGGTCTGCGAAAGTACTTCAGCGACGTAAGAAGCGAGCTGAAAAAGGTAAAGTGGCCGAGTCGCCAAGATGTTGTCAGTTACTCGAGTCTGGTTTTTGTTATGTTGGTTCTGGTGATTGCTTTCATCTTTGGCCTGAATCTCGTCTTCTCTAAACTAGTGTTTTTCCTTTTCAAGTGAGATCGGATCGAAAGTTTTGAGTAGTTCTGAACTGATTATGAGAGGAGTGGAAGAGATTATGGACCAAGATGGACGACCGGAGGACTCGGAAAGTCCTTTGGAGTTTGATGACACAGATGTTGAAGAGGAGATTCTTCCAGAGAGTCCATATGATCGACCCGGCGATTGGTTTGTAATCCACTCCTATGCGGGATACGAAAATAAGGTGAAGTCCAACCTTTTTGCTCGAGCCAAGTCATTGAACATGGAGGATCGAATCTACGAGGTGGTAATTCCATTGGAAGACGTTACCGAGATCAAAAATGGAAAACCAGTCACCAGCTCAAAGAAGGTTTACCCTGGTTACATAATGGTGAGATGTGACATGGACGATGACGTGTGGTCTTTGATTAGAAACACTCCTGGAGTGACCTCGTTCGTGGGTTTGGCGTCTAAACCGACTCCATTACCTCGCAAGGAGGTGGAGTCTATGTTTGCATTTGACAAGTCGAGTGAAGGTGGAGTCCGCGAGACCAAGCGTACGAAGCCAGTAGTCGACTTCGAAGTTGGCGAAACGGTAAGGGTCAAAGAAGGTCCGTTCACGGACTTCTCAGGTCAGATCTCTGAGATCAATGAGGACCAACTCAAGCTCAAGGTGCTAGTAAATATTTTTGGACGAGAGACCCCAGTGGAGCTTGAATTTACTCAAGTTGCTAAGCTCTAAGGGTTTGTATTTCGGAAGTGAGTGATAGGTAAATGGCGAAACGAAGAGTAACTGCGGTCGTAAAAATCAACTTGAATGCTGGAGCGGCGACTCCGGCTCCTCCGGTTGGTACGGCACTTGGTCCCCATGGAATTCAAACTATGGAGTTTGTTAAGCAGTACAACGCAGCGACCGAGGCGCAACGAGGACAAGTTGTTCCGGTTGAGGTAACGATCTATGACGACCGTTCCTTTAGTTTCGTACTTAAGACTTCTCCAACGCCAGTGCTTTTGCGCCAGGCGGCTGGAGTTGAAAAGGGATCAGCAACGAATAAACGTACACAAGTTGGTACGGTAACAAAAGAACAAGTTGCTGAGATCGCTAGAACCAAGATGCAAGACCTCAACGCTTATGACCTTGACGCGGCTATCCGTCAGATCGAGGGAACGGCGAGGTCAATGGGAATATCTGTGATCGATTGATCACAGAGAAATGATTGGGAGATCTTTAAAGGATGAAAGCTACAAAAACACAAAAGACTCAGATTCAACTTGTCGATGCCGAGAGGCTTTATACGCCGGTTGAAGCTATTGAACTGGTGAAAAAGGTTGCGAAAGCAAAATTTGACGAGACCGTTGAAATAGCGGTTCGTCTCGGAGTGGACCCGAGGAAGGCCGATCAAATTGTTAGAGGTACGGTGGCTCTTCCTTCGGGAACAGGTAAAGAAGTTCGCGTAGCTGTGTTTTGCGCTGGCGATGCTGCCGTGGCGGCACGCGAGGCCGGTGCCGATGTAGTTGGTGCCGACGATCTGGTCGCGAGGATTGAAAAGGAAGGTTTTCTCGATTTTGACGTAGCTATCGCGACACCGGATCTTATGCCTCAGGTTGGCCGCCTTGGAAGAGTTCTAGGCCCAAGAGGACTGATGCCTAATCCCAAGACCGGCACGGTAACGAACGACGTTGGCCGAGCTGTGACTGAGTTCAAAGGTGGACGAGTGGAGTACCGTACAGATAAAGTCGGCATTGTTCACGTCCGCATGGGGAAGGTATCTTTTGGCGTTTCACAGCTTGCTGATAACTTTCGAGCAGTGATTGAGGAACTCCAGAGAGCCAAGCCGGCCTCCGCCAAGGGACGGTATTTTAGGAGTGTCAATCTGTCTTCGACGATGGGTCCTGGGATCAAGGTCGATACCAACAAACTCAGACTGACTGATGAGGACATAGCCCAAAGCGCGGCATAACTGCAGGGGTTTAGTTCTTTTATGGTAGATTAGTTTTTCGTTCAACTCAGCTTTGATTCGCTGAAGAGGTCCGGTGCTCAAAGAGCTTAAAGGTTTTCCGCCTGATGAAGCGATCTCTCCGAGTCGGGTGAGTGAGCAATTTATGCACTCGAGGAGAAGTATGGAACAGCCAAGGCCTGAGAAGGTGGCAATTGTTGAAGAGTTGAAGGATCGATTTGGTGAATCTGCAGCGGTGCTTGTAACGGAGTATCGAGGACTAAAAGTTGCAGAGCTGGAGGAGCTGAGAAGAGAACTTCGCTCTAAAGGTGCTGAGATTAAAGTCTTCAAGAATACTTTAGTTCGAATAGCTGCCTCTCAAAGTGGCAATAGTGTGGTCGATCCTCTCTTGGATGGACCTACCGCGTTGACATTTGTGAAAGACGATCCAGCTGCGATTGCAAAATCGCTTCGGGATTTTGCTAAAGCAAAACCGGCTCTTGTATTAAAGGGCGGTCTTATGGGTGGCAAACGCCTTGGAGTCGAAGAGACTCTTGCGCTTGCAGACCTTCCTTCCAGGGATGTTCTGCTCGCTCAATTTGCTGGTGCTCTAGCGGCACCTATGCAGAAATTTGCAGGACTTCTCAAAGCTCTGCCCCAGAACTTTGCTTATGCTTTGCAAGCTCTCATAGACAAGAACGAACAGTCTTAGGCGTTTCAATTTTAGTACTCGGTGTTTAGTTGTTTTATTGGTATGGCCCGGAGGGGCATTTGTTAGGAGTTGATCTAGTTGGCAAGTAAAGAAGAGATTTTAGACGCGATAGCTTCTATGACGGTCTTGGAGCTCTCTGAGCTTCTTAAAGAGTTTGAAGAGCGTTTTGGTGTTACCGCTGCTGCTCCGGTGGCTGTTGCCGCTGCCGCTCCAGCTGGTGGTGGAGGCACTGAGGCTGTGGCTGAAGAACAGGATGAGTTTGATGTCGTTCTCGTAGCCGCAGGTGATAAGAAGATTCAGGTTATCAAAGAAGTACGAACTTTGACAAACCTTGGATTGAAAGAGGCCAAAGATCTCGTCGATGGTGCTCCGAAGACGGTTTTGGAAAAGGTCTCCAAAGAAGATGCCGAGAAGGCGAAAGTTGCGCTCGAAGGAGCCGGGGCGACAGTAGAGCTGAAGTAATTTGATATAGACTGTAAGCCGGAAGCTATTTATGAGCTTCCGGCTTTTTTGTCAATTTACGCGCCTAAGTTTTGGCGGCCGTGTTCTATACTTACTATTGTCGTGCGTAAAGTCTCTGTCTGTAGGTTGTTTTCTTACCTTACTTCCTCGCGTTCGCCTTTCAGGGCCTTGAGGTTGAAGTGACTTTTATTTATCTTAGAGGAGTTGCTCGTTGAGTTTCCGTTTAAAGTCTCCGGAACGATATTCGTTTGCCAACGTAGACGAGGTCCTGCCTTTGCCAGATCTGGTCTCGATTCAAAGCGATTCTTTCAACTGGTTTTTAAAGGAAGGCCTGGTGGAGACCTTTAGGGATATATCTCCCATTGAGGACTTCACCGGTCAGTTGTCTTTAGAACTTGAATTTGATCCAGACGATCCCGATCTTAGACCCCCGCCTAAGTACTCGGTGGAGGAGTGTAAAGAAAAGGACATGACCTATTCGGCTCCTATCTTTGTGCGAGCCAGGTTTTCGAATAAGGCTACCTATGAGATTAAAGAGCAAACAGTCTTTATGGGAGACTTCCCCATGATGACTAATCGGGGAACCTTTATCATCAACGGTACGGAAAGGGTCGTGGTCTCCCAGCTTGTTCGTTCTCCAGGTGTACTGTTTCAAGAAGGGCGCGACGCAAAGACTATCGTTACTGCGACGATCAATCCGTACCGAGGTGAATGGATCGAGTTTGACGTTGAGAGCAAACCTGGTCGAGATATAACAGCCGGTTCCAGAGTTGCACGTAAGAGACGCCTCCCTATTTTCACCTTACTGAGGGCACTGGGATATGGAGATCCGGAACTTCTAGATCGTTTTGTAGCACATTTTGATTTCCTGGAAGCGCAATGGGAAAAAGAGAAGGCAGACTCTGCTAAAGAAGAGGCGGCTCTTCTCAACAAAGATCGAGATATTGATATTGCGCGAGCTCGTGAAGACGCAGCTTTGATCGAGATCTTCAGGAGGGCTCGACCTGGCGAACCACCTACGGCCGACACCGCTCGTTCGTACTTCGAGATGGCGTTTTTTTCACCAAAACGTTACGACCTTACCAAAGTTGGACGATACAAGCTGAACAGAAAACTCGGTCCTGAACTCCAGAAGCTTTCTGAGATCTTGGGTATTCCACTGGAAGCCAATCCCGAACACCCCACGGTACTGTCGAGACCAGAGATACTTGCTACTGCTTCATACATGCTTCATCTGGCATCTGGCGTGCCTGGATATAGATTTGATGATCAAGATCACTTTGCCAATCGACGCGTAAGGAGCGTTGGTGAACTCATCCAGAATCAGCTTCGTATGGGCCTTTCTAGACTTGAACGGCTTGTTCGTGAGAGGATGACGACCCAAGATGTTGAGGCTATAACCCCTCAAACGCTGATTAACATTCGTCCAGTCGTTGCGGCTATCAAAGAGTTCTTTGGCACCTCGCAGCTATCTCAGTTTATGGATCAGAATAACCCGCTGTCCGGCCTAGCCCACAAACGTAGGCTCTCGGCTCTTGGACCTGGAGGTCTTTCGAGGGAGCGGGCAGGCTTTGAGGTTAGAGACGTTCACTCTTCGCACTACGGTCGCATGTGCCCTATCGAAACTCCCGAAGGACCGAACATTGGTCTTATTGGAGCACTGGCCACCTTCGCAAAGGTCAACGATCACGGATTTATCGAGACGCCATACCGAAAGGTATCTGACGGTCGTGTAAGTAACGATATTGTTTATCTGGCCGCGGATGAGGAGGAAGAGTATGTTATTGCTCAAGCTTCCGCAAAGATCGACTCTGATGGAAGGTTCTTAGAGGACAGAGTTCTTGTCCGAAGGGCACCACAGGGTGCAGTTGTTAGAGTGGGAGCAAACGCAGTCTCTTATGGATCTACCTCAGAGGTTGATGTTGTTCCCGCAGCCGAGGTCGATCTCATGGACGTTTCGCCGAAACAGATTATTTCGGTTTCCACGTCTCTTATTCCCTTTATTGAACATGACGATGCTAACAGAGCTCTCATGGGCGCCAACATGCAAAAGCAAGCGGTGCCTTTGGTTGTCCCAGAAGCACCTTATATCGGAACGGGAGTGGAAGCTCGCGCTGCTCAAGATGCTGGCGATGTGATTTTGGCTGAAGGCACGGGAGTGGTGACGGAAGTTTCCGGCGAAAGTATCGTGGTAGAGTATTCACCAGGTCAAAGCGACCGGTTCGACCGCGTTCTTGGACGAAAAATCTATCGCCTCTCCAAGTTCAAACGATCCAACCAAAATACCTGTCTCAATCAGAAGGTCTTGGTTGAAGTTGGTCGTCAAGTCGAAAAGGGTGACCTGTTGGCTGACGGTCCGGCTACGCACAACGGCGAGTTAGCCCTTGGCAAAAATCTTTTAGTGGCATTTATGCCATGGGAGGGATATAACTACGAAGATGCCATCATTCTCTCTGAACGACTAGTTCGTGATGATGTGCTGACCTCGATACACATCGAGGAGTATGAAACTGATGCTCGTGATACAAAATTGGGAGCGGAAGAGATAACTCGCGACATCCCCAATCTTTCAGAAGAGATCCTGGCGGACCTCGACGAGCGAGGTATTGTACGTATAGGCGCTGAAGTTGGACCGGGCGACATCTTGGTAGGAAAGGTGACTCCCAAGGGAGAGACTGAACTCACTCCAGAGGAAAGGCTGCTTAGAGCAATCTTCGGGGAGAAATCCAGGGAGGTTAGAGATACTTCACTCAAAGTTCCTCATGGGGAGTCTGGGAAAGTTATTGATGTGAAAGTGTTTACACGGGAAGACTCAACTGAGTTGG
>JAJYGA010000100.1 GCA_021785255.1 Actinomycetes bacterium | reverse complement strand
CATAAAAATCGCGCACGGCAAAATTGGTGTCTTGGATCTCAAAGCCAGAACAGCTGGACCTCCCGGAATCCTTATCGTTTCACCAAGAAATGAAATCTCCACTCCATTATTCAGCAGATCGCGATCGGACACCAGCGCCACGACGTAATTATCTTTTAAAGCCTTTAAAATCTGTGCCGTACTTTGCTTATTTGCGTATATCGGTTCAATTCCTTTGGCTCTTCGTTCTTTCCAGAACCACTCCTTCACCTCATGATCGTCCAACTCCTCAGTTACAGCAAGGACTCGTCCACCTAGAGTAGCAAACCATGCTGCACCAAAGTCCCAGTTGCCAATATGGGGCGATACGACTAATGCTCCGTTTCCTTGAGCAAGTACTAAGTCTAGGAAATCTCGATTTATCACTTTGGTGTTGGATGCAATTTCCAGCGCACTTTGATACGGAGTCACTAGCAAAGAGATCCAATATCTCGTGTAGTTGGAAAACGCCGCAATGACCGCGACCTCCAACTGTACCCTGGAGAACGCAGTTCCACCTGCCATAGCTTGATGCTTGCGCACAGCTTGCCGGCGATAGCTTGGCGCGATCAGATAAGCGATCAATCCACCGACGATTGGAATAATCCTTACTCTGTCCAATCGAGTGCCCTTGAGTAAAAAGGCAGCCAACTTTAATAAGTTGACAACTTTAAAACGATACCTCAACAGGGTTATCTCCCACATTCCATAGAGATACCTAACTCAAAATGTATGATACTCTCAAAGCTATGCTTTATATGTATCGCGGAATCTCTTGATTAAGCCCTCTGATGACCTACGTGCCAGAACTTTGCTCCGATAGGGGCGAGCTTTCAGTCGTTCCCCTCGTACCGACACATTTTCTCTACGGACTCGAGATCGTCTAGATCCATGAGGTCTTCGAACTTTTCTCGATTTATCAATCTGCCTAGACGCCTGGGTCCAAATCTTCACAAAGCGTTGAACCACCGTAACTGAACTCGCCAGAAGGATAAAAACAAGTACATACGGCAATATCGGCGTCACCAAGAGTCCAAAACCAATCATGAGAACTCTCTCTGCTCTTTCCATGAGTCCACCCTTGGCGTTGAACCCGAGAAGTTCAGCTTTGGCCCTTTGGTAAGAAATAAATGATGCCATCCCGTACGAAGCAAATGAAACAAGTGCCATAGTCGAGTCTTTTCGATCCACGTAATACCAGGCCAAAGACCCAAAGAGTATGAAGTCACTAACTCTATCTGAGAACGAGTCTATAAAAGCACCACGTTTTGACGTCGTGTGAAGGACCTTGGCAACTGGACCATCAAGAAGATCCGGAACACCTGCCAGGGCAACTGCCACCACACTCAGTAGTAAATGGCCCGATACGATCAGTACTCCCGCAACCAATGCAAAGAGTACTCCTAACAACGTCAAGATATCTGCTGTCACGCCAATTCGAGCAAGAGATCTTCCGAGAGGTTTGGTAACTCGATCTACCTCTGTTCGCAAACTTCCGTCAAACACCTAGTACCGACACTCCCTTGAACGTCACTGCAGTCACCAGCAAACGCTCTCATATGATCGAAATACTTGTCACTTTCAAAATATTTCCTTCTATGCATTACAGAATAGCACGAAACTTTGGTATCTTTAGCGATAGCGACACCTACAAGACAATGGGTATCTCCAAAGTTAGAGAAGAGGTGAAGTATGAAGCCGTACCAAACAGGCGAAATACGTAACGTAGCGATAATAGGTCAGGCAGGTTCGGGTAAAACCTCTTTACTAGAAGCCATAGCCTTTGAGTCTGGGGTCATAAAGCGCAAAGGAACCGTGGAAGACGGGACAACACTTTCTGATTCAGAAGCAGAAGAGATCGCTCACCGGCATTCAACCACAATGTCAGTAACTACCATTCCTACCGAACATGGCAAGCTAAATCTGTTCGATACGCCAGGATCTCCCGACTTTATCGCCGAAGTTATCCCAGCTATAGCGGGCTGTGAATTAGCGATCCTCACTGTTTCCGCCACCGACAACCTTGGGCCGGACGTCAAACGGCTTTGGAGCTTAGCCAAAGAAGCAGAGGTTCCGTTGGTCATTTTTGTCACAAAGCTCGACAGAGAAAATGCCGACTTTGACAGGACTATAGATGCAATACGTTCGCTCCTTAGCACTCAAATATCAATTATCGATATTCCTTTAGGCAAAGATGCGTCATTTCACGGTGTAACTGATGTCCTTTTTGAGAAAACCACTACCTACGATGGCGGCATCAAGTCTGAGGGCAAGGTTCCTGAGGATATAGTCGCAATAGAACACGTCGAACACGAACATCTCGTTGAAGATGTAATCGAAGAAGACGATACTCTTATGGAGTCGTACCTCGAGGGGGAAGAACCTCCACCTGACAAAGTGGAGACGCTCTTAGCTGACCGCTTCAAGGTCAGAAAAGCTTTTCCTGTCATATGCGGAAGTTCCACGAAGCAGATCGGCATAGACATCCTCATCCGATATCTAATAGAAATAGGAACTTCACCGAACGAAGGGGCAGACGAAGACCTGCTTGCCCAAGTACTAAAAACCTATGTAGATCCCTACTTGGGAAAGGTATCACTTGTAAAGGTTTTTAGGGGTGAACTCACTTCGGACACGACGTGCTTCAATTTGAGGCGACAAGCACCGGAGAAGATACATACGATCTTTCAAAAAGTAGGCAAAGATGTCATGAATTTGACACATGCTTGTAAAGGTGACGTCGTGTTCGTGGGTAAACAGATCAACCTCTCCACCTCAGATACGCTTGCAGCCAATGCGGATCAAGCACCACTTCCAGATCTTTCGTTTCCAGTACCCACATACAGTGTTGTCATAACAACGCCCAATAAGAACGACGACGAGAAGCTCTTTGGAGCTCTCCTCAGAGTTACAGAAGAAGAGCCAGTACTCTCAGTTAGACGGGAGTCACGCTCTCATCGCATAGTTTGTGAAGCGTTGGGTGACGCACACATAACTAACGTCTTGGAAAAAGTGAACCGAAGAACAAAGATTTCGGCCTCGTTCCAAACTCCAGAGATAGAGTATCTCGAGACGATATCAAGTAGTGCCCGCGCCGAAGGAAAATATAAGAAGCAAAGCGGTGGCCACGGTCAATACGGCGTTGTCGACCTTGTCGTTGAACCTCTCGAGAGAGGGCAGGGTTTTCAGTTCGTCGACGAAATTGTCGGCGGGGCGATACCTCGCAACTTTATTCCTGCAGTTGAAAAGGGAGTCATCGAAGCTATGGAGAGCGGTGGAGTCCATGGTTATCCTGTGGTCGATATTCGGGTGAGATTGGTAGATGGTAAGTATCATCCAGTCGACTCATCCGAAATGAGCTTCAAGGTAGCTGGAACTTTAGGGTTCCGCGCTGCCATCGCAGATGCGAACCCAGTGGTCCTCGAACCAGTTGCCCAGGTGTATGTCACAGTGCCCAGCAACTACCAAGGCGATGTACTGGGAGATCTCAGTTCAAAAAGAGCACAGGTACTTGGCGCCGACAGCAATACAGAAGACCTGATAACGATCTCGGCTCTCGTACCAGAAGCCGAGTTATCTGGCTATACCCTAGAACTTCGCGCAATAACTGGAGGAAGGGCATCCTTTAGAGCCACTAGATATGGATATCAGATCCTCGCTAACAAAGCCAGGCAGTGAGCTGACGGCACCTACCACTTGGTAAGGATTCTGTCGTAAGACACCTCCAAAGACTCTGGCTGCACCCTTGCTCCCGCAGTCGTCGTCATGAAGTTAGTGTCACCAAGCCATCGTGGCACAACATGAAAGTGAACATGATCAGCGATACCTGCCCCTGCTGCCCTACCAAGATTCGCTCCCAGATTGAAACCCTGTGGATGGTATACAGCCGATAAAGTATTTACGGCATGGTCAATTAAGTCAAACGTTTCCAGGCGACACTCCGGCTCAAAGTCGGCCAACGACGAACTGTGAATATAAGGGACAACCATAAGGTGTCCCGATGTATATGGGTATATATTCATGACAACGTAGCAAAATGAACCGCGGGCGATCACCTTCAATTCACGGTCTCTGTCTAGAGCACTTCCTATGGTGCACAAAACGCATCCCGTTTGATCGAGTTTTTGTGCGCTAGCGGCTTCAATGAAAGACATCCTCCAACCAGCCCATATGGACTCAATCGTCATAGTCAAAGCCTTCTAACTCGGGTTCTCGGATCTCGACCTTTAGCTCTTCGAGAAACAGTTCAATAGGCATGTCACGTTCTGGATGATTAGATCCTCGTCTATTTACGCCAACGGTTCCGGCAACTACATCATCGTCACCAACGACCACTACAAACGGAACTTTCTCAAGCTTCATACGTCGAATCCGTGCACCTAGTGGTTCTCTTGCTTCTTCAACCGATACTCTACCCCCAATTTTTTTCACAGCTTTGGAGACTTCATGGGCGTAGGCATTCGCGCCTTCGTTCACCGGCAGGACGACTACTTGTTTTGGCATTAACCATGTCGGCAATGCCCCTTCAAAGTGTTCGATCAAAATCGCCATAAATCTCTCCACTGAACCAAACAGTGCTCGATGCAACATATAAGGGATGTCAATCGAATTGTCCTGACTCATGTAGCCAAGTTGGAAACGTTGCGGTTCTTGAAGATCAACCTGTAATGTGGATACTTGCCAACGCCTCCCTATGGCATCGGTCAGATGAACATCAATTTTTGGTGCATAAAATGCGCCCTCACCTTCAGCAACCTTGTACTCCACACCAATGTTTCCCAAGGCAGAGATTAATGACGCGGTCGCCGTTTCCCACTCCTCGTCCGAACCTATATATTTATCCGGCCTCGTTGCAACCTCAACTTCGAAGTCTTTTAGACCAAATGCTCCCAAAAGCGCGAGTACAAAACGAATAAGCCTCTCCACCTCAGGGACTAGCTGATCTTTTGCACAAAATATGTGCGAATCATCTTGAGTCAGTCCGCGCACCCTTGCAAGACCATGAAGCGCACCTGAACGTTCGTAGCGATATACGGTGCCAAACTCAAAAAGTCTCAGGGGGAGTTCTCTATAAGATCGTGACCTTGATTGGTATATCAATATATGCATCGGACAGTTCATCGGCTTCATGTAATACGTCGAACCCTCGAGCTCCATAGGGGGAAACATCCCATCTTTGTACCACTCGAGATGACCCGAAATGGAAAAAAGATTCGACTTGGCAAGATGTGGAGTCCATGCAAACTCGTACCCTGCCCTTAGATGTGCCTTCCTTGCATACTCCTCCATCAGATAGCGAATAAGAGCACCCTTGGGATGAAATACCGGCAATCCCGATCCAATCTCAGGTGGAAAGTGAAATAGATCTAGTTCAATACCGAGTTTTCTATGATCACGCTTGGCCGCTTCTTCAAGCATGCGAATGTGTGCGTCCAAAGCAGACTTTGATTCCCAAGCCGTACCGTATATACGCTGCAACTGTGGACGTTTTTCATCGCCTCTCCAATACGCTCCAGAGATTCTCGTGAGAGCAAAACTACCTAGATAAGAGGTTGACGGTACATGTGGACCTCGACAAAGATCCACGAATCCAGAAGAGTTCTCATATACCGACACTGCATCGTCCTCCACTCCTTCTTCTGAAGCAGCCTCGAGAGTATCTCCACGCCCCTGCACGGACTCAATGATCTCCACTTTGAAAGGTTGATCTGCAAATAACGTCTTACCGCCTTGGAACGAGTATTTTCTGCGAGAAAAACTTTGGTTTTCGTCAATAATCTTTCTCATCTCCGAAGTAATGAGCGGCAGGTCTTTTTCTTCGAAATGCTGTTCATTAGGGAGTTCAAAATCATAGTAAAACCCATCGTCGATAGCAGGGCCAATCGCGTAGTACGTTCCTGGCCATAAACGCACCACGGCTTGGGCCAAAACGTGAGCTGTCGAGTGTCTGATGACCGCTCGTCCTTGAACAGTGTCAGCATGAATAAACTCAACGGTATCGCCTTGCGCAACCTTTGTGCTCAAATCTACTAGGTGTCCGTTGATCCTGGCAGCAACAACTGTCTTTGGACCTTTACCATATCGTTTGGCTAACTCAACTAGTCCGTCATCCGAGGCCAGTTCAACCTCACCAATATCGAGCAATTCAACCTTCACGTTGTCACCACCATCTACTTATCTGGACTTGAAATATATGTACAAGTTGGCACATTTTAAAGCTCAATTCCCAGAAGACGACATGCAGAGCTTACTCCAGAACCAGCTGAAACGGCCTCATCAATTGCCAGCGCAGCTCCAAAGACATCAAGATCATCGTCTAGTCTCTCTCGTACCAGTTCTATGGCGCCATCGCCTACACCATTACTTCTCCATCTGGCGATACGCTCTTCAGCTTGTTCAACCAGTTCAATCGAAAACTCCCAAGAACTTCGATAATGGTTAGATATGATCGCCAGCCTTATAGCTTCCGGAGAGTACTCCTTTAATAAATCGTGTACAAACACTAAGTTTCCCAAGGACTTTGACATCTTGATACCGCGAAGGTTGACCATTCCCACGTGCATCCAGAACTTAGAAAATACTTTTCCTGTCGCTGACTCGCTTTGAGCTATTTCACACTCATGATGAGGGAAGATCAAATCCGAGCCTCCACCATGGATATCGATGGTATCGCCAAGTTCCCTCATGGCCAACGCCGAACACTCAATGTGCCAGCCCGGTCTCCCGGCGCCATAACGTGACTCCCATGCTGGTTCATCCTTCGCACTCGGTTGCCAAAGGACGAAATCCAGCGGATTCCGTTTTCGAGGATCAGTAGGATCAGCGCCCCTTTCAGCTGACAGGGTGATCATCTCTTCGTAGTGGTAATGGCTAAGCTCGCCGAATCGTGGGAAAGTTGAAACATCAAAGTAGACCCAACCGTTTACCTCATAAGCATGGCCCTTCTCAAAAAGGTCGGCAATGAGAGACAGTATCTGAGGGATCGCAGACGTTGCACGTGGCTCAGAGTGACACGAAAGTATCCTCAAAGCAGCCATATCTTCATCAAACTTAGCCATCTCGCTGGCTGCTAAGTCGAGGTAGTTGCAATCCAGTTCACGGGCTTTGCGCAGTATGTCATCGTCTACATCGGTCACATTTCGCACACAGAGTGTCCTCACCCCAACATCGTTCAGACGCCGCTGTAAGACATCAAAGGTTAAATAAACAGCGGCGTGACCCACATGAGCGGCGTCGTAGGGCGTGATTCCACAGGTGTATAACCTTACCGTCTCACCCACTTCCAAAGGAACCTTACCCGCTGTCTTCGTATCGTAAATCCGCATCAACTTAGATCAAGCCTCAATTCCACTTATGCGAATCGAAGTACGCGTTTTGTACTTCAAGTTCAAGTTCAAAAGCACGGCAGTCATCGCTTCAATTGCACCCGACATAGCAAGCGAACCACCGTCAAGCAAACGAACTCCATCTATCCTACCGAAGATCTCAGCGGTAAGGAGCTTTGATGGTACGTCGTCTCCACACATGAGTACGTCGAGTTTAAGATCATGATCAATGTCGAGTAGCTCTCCAGCTGGGATGTGCTGAAAAGCAGAGACAATCGCCGAAGCAGGAAGCAAAGATGACACAAGTGCTGCCACTGATCCCTCCGCTAGGAGAACTGGTTGAAACTCTTGGTCTGTCTTGACAAGGGCATTAGCAATTGTAACCACTATCTTCCCAGCAAGAATATCCTTCAGGGGCTTAATGGTCGGAACCAAAGCGTCCCAGGGTGTTGCCAACACGACCAAGTCGCATTCAGCTGCATCTTCATTGGTTCCTCCATTCATGAAGCGTTTCCAACTCCGACCACTATCTACTTTCTGGCAGACAGCAAGGGCTCTTTGTGGATCTCTAGATCCAACGACTACCTGAACTTCGGCACTTGCCAGACGGAAAACCAGTCCTTTGCCAGCAGGTCCTGTACCTCCAACAACCCCTACCCTAGTGATTGACAAACCTGCTCCTTTACGCTGCATCTTCCAACATAATGTCACGCTAATGTAGATGAAGTCTAAAACGTGGGAGGCTTTATGGGGATTCTTCAAGGGAAGAGGATATTTATTACTGGCGTTCTTAACACCTCTTCGATCGCGTATGCAGCCGCCGAGACCGCCATTGCTGAAGGCGCCCAAGTAGTGCTAAGCGGATTCGGACGTGGGCTTTCGATAACACAGCGAGCGGCCAAGAAGTTGGGTGATACTGTCAGGGTAGTCGAACTCGATGTCACTAACCAAGACCATCTCGATTCACTTTCAGAGACACTATCTCCTTGGACACACCTAGATGGTGTTTTGCACTCTATCGGATACGCACCAGCAAACTGCATAGGCGGTGATATTTTTCAAGCATCCTTTGACGACGTTTCCATTGCCCTTCAAGTCTCGACCTTTTCTCTGAAGTCTCTTACGCAATCGTTACTTCCTCTGCTCAAAGATGCACCAAAAGGGGCATCAGTAGTCGGATTAGACTTCGATGCCCAGGTGGCTTGGCCTGGATACAACTGGATGGGCGTCGCCAAAGCAGGACTTGAGTCCCTAACAAGGTACCTCGCACGTGATTGTGGGCGTTTTGGCATAAGGGTAAATCTCATCTCTGCCGGGCCAATTCTAACGATTGCAGCCAAGAGCGTTGAAAGTTTCTCCACGTTTCAAAACGACTGGGGCATGAAGGCACCCTTGGGATGGGATCCCAAAGATGCTCGAGGAGTCGCAAAAAGCATAGTCGCCTTACTCTCGGAGTTTTTCCCACAAACCACGGGTGAGATTATTCACGTCGATGGAGGATATCACGCTTTAGGCGCATGAAAGATGGTTCAACAATAGCCATGATTCAGTCCTGAACGTTACGCCCTCTGGAGAACCAACGTTGGTTAGCAGCATGAAATTTCTCAAGGATAGTAACTTTAATCCAAGATATTAAAGGCTGTCAGCATAAAACTCTGATAAAGTCACATTGATTAGACAGGATGTCACACAGGC
>JAJYGA010000054.1 GCA_021785255.1 Actinomycetes bacterium | reverse complement strand
GAGGTCGCATGAGAGCGACTTTGGAAGCTTCGTCCGTAAGGGCGGGGTGGATGTCACGAAATGCTCACGTACCTCGACTCCTTAAAGAAGGAAATCTCCCCATCGCATTCACCCCTTCGAGTGACGCTCGTTTTAGCGCAATGATGTAACGTAGCTACGACACATCAACGTAGTCCATGCTAAGCAACGAGAGCTTTTTTGCTATAAGTCCTTGAGGAGAAAGATGAAAGCCACAACAGAACTTCACGAGATAGCAGCCAAAATGGTATCTGGCGGAAAAGGAATACTTGCGGCAGACGAGTCAAGCCCCACTCTTTCAAAGCGCTTTGAAAAGCTAGGAATAGAGTCCACGGAAGAGTCTCGAAGATCTTGGAGAGAGATGCTGTTTACATCAGCGTCACTCTCGAAGTACATATCGGGCACGATTCTGTACGACGAGACGTTCAACCAATCTTTCTCAAATGGGAAGAGTTTTCCTGAGGCTCTAAAGGAACTCGACATCCTTCCGGGGATCAAGGTGGACACAGGCGCGAAAGACTTGCAAGGGTTCCCCGGAGAGACCGTTACCGAAGGACTCGATGGACTTGGACCTCGACTCGAAAAATATAGAAAGAGCGGAGCACGCTTCGCTAAATGGCGCGCTGTGATCAATATAAGCGAAAGCACACCAACGCGAACCGCGTTGATTGCTAACGCCCATGCTCTCGCCAGATATGCAAAACTCTGCCAACAAAACGATATCGTACCTATCGTTGAACCCGAGGTTTTGATGAACGGTTCTCATACTATTGAAGAATCATTTCGGGCAACCCGAGCTGCATTACTAGCAACTTTTGAGCAGTTAGCTCTTTTTGATGTCGTTCTTGACGAAATGGTTTTAAAACCTTCCATGGTTATCTCTGGAGACAAGTGCGATGTACAAGCATCTGAGGAGGAGGTCGCAAGAAACTCCGTCGAGTGCTATCGCCAGTGCGTACCTTCTGCCGTTGCTGGCATAGCTCTTCTATCGGGTGGACAAGCTGATTCCCTTGCCACCTCTCACTTGAACAAGATGAACTCCTTGTACAAAGACCTTCCTTGGCCAATTACATTCTCTTACGGACGAGGTCTTCAAGACGAAGCCATGAAGACCTGGGGTGGCGAGAACAAGAACTGGGACGCTGCGCAGGCCGCTTTATTGAAGCATGCCGAAGCAAACTTTAAAGCAGCACGCGGAGAACTGTAGGCCAACAAGCTCTGAGGTAAGTTACAACCATCAGCCACGAGCTATTAGTAAACTTTGTGCCAGCGTAAGGGTGATAATTACTCCACCGCTGGCACATGCGCGAACACGGTCGTACCGACGTTAGGCTGAGAGTAGATCTCAAGATGTCCACCAAGAAGATCCATTCTCTCTTTCATTCCCAAGAGTCCAAAACTCTCCGTCTTTCTAGGGATCGAAGGGTCGAATCCAACTCCTTTGTCGATAACCGTTAGAACCACTTCCCCACCAAATCTCTTTAACTTGATAGTTGCACGATCAGTTCCTGAATGTTTGCTCACATTGGTTAATGCTTCTTGACAAACTCGATACAGCGTTACCTCAACTTCGGGTGACACCTCTCCAATCTCACCTATATCGAGTGAGATCTCCAGCGATGGATAAATTCTCTTTAAATACTCAAGCGCTCCGGGAAGACCAAAGTCATCAATAACTGTTGGACGAAGAGCAGATATTACTCTTCTTACCTCAGAAACTGCCATATTTGCCAGCTCTCTAGATTGATTGATCTCTTTAATCAACTCTTGATCGTCGCTCGAAATAATAGAAGACACCGCATCAAGATGAAAGAGCAACGATAAAAGTACCTGACCTACCCCGTCATGAACCTCACTGGCAACTCGCCGGCGTTCCATCTCAGTTGCAGTAAGGACCGATTTGGCAAATCTTGATATCTCCGACTCACGCTGAATAATGCGAGCATGCAAGATCGCGTTCTCTACTGCTCCCGCAAAGAGATTTGCCACGTCTTTAAGTGGATGAAGTCGATACTCCAAGTCCTCTATTGCCTCTCGCCAATGAACGTTTATTACTCCAACTGCGATATCGCCATGTCTAACCATGGGGACAGAGATCAAACTTCGGTAGTTCTCTCCCTTCAATTCAGGAATATATCTATATCGACGATCCTCCCACTTGTTGGGAACCACGGCTGGAACTCGATTCCTGGCAACCCATCCAGCCACACCTTCGCCCAGCGGTAGCTCCACAATACCAACCTGAGAGTCGAAAGGAGGTGTTGCGCCAATCAGAGAAACGGTGCCTTTTTCGTTGTCCACCATATGAACGAAGCAAACGTCAGCTTCCACGGCTTCCGCCACCAGTTCAGCAACTTTTGCTGCGAGCTGACCGAGATCGAGCTGCAAGGTCATTGCTTCAGCAATTGAACGAATTAAATGAAGCTGGGAAGGCCCATAATGGTCTGGCACGGTCAATGGAACACTCCTTCGCGTAAGGCAACCGCCACGGCCTGTGAACGATCTTTCACATCTAGCTTCCTGTATATAGAAGATAGGTGCGTCTTCACAGTTTCTTCTCCTAACACAAGCTTTTGGGCGACTGCTCGATTGGAGAGCCCTTTTACGACGAGACCAAGTACTTCAGATTCTCTTTGGGTCAAACCCAAGTGAGCGCCAGGCCAGAACTCTCCAGACTGCAGACGAGCCGCGAAAAGAGCAACTCGTCCCGCTATTGCTGGGTCTATGACAACCTCACCTGCGACGACTCTCTCTAGATGTCCTACTAACTCTTCTCCAGTCATTTGCTTGAGCAGATACCCCTTTGCTCCCACGCGAAGTGCTTGGAACAAATACTGTTCGTCGTCGTAAACCGTAAAAAATACGACGGGCATCTCCGGAAACCTTCGACCTAGTTCAACGCACAGGTCAATGCCTGAGTCCGCCTTAAGTCTGAGATCAGTCAGGACTACATCGATGCTGTCATAAAGTTCCTCGATCGCATAAAGCGACTCAGCGTAAGATTTGGCAGTACCAACAATAGCGACCCTTCCATCGTAGTGTCTCAACATTGAGTCGAGCCCATCGAGGATAACCTGGTGATCGTCTACAACAAATATATTCAGCAAAGGTTTTCCACCTTTTGGTCACTAAGAAAGTAACTCATAATAAAGTTGAGGATAACTTGTTTCTATCCTTTCATTTACATAAAATCACTAATTGACGATTTATATCGGCTAAGGAAACGACTGAGCAACGTCTTCTCATGTTCACTGCGCATCGGTTATGATGTTAGCACTTTAGCAACTCGCCCTCAATGACTAGTTTCTCTGGCATATACATAAAGACTTAAAGCAAAGTCGAGCTGAGTAACCTCCACATGGGTTTCACGCGCGATGTTCTTCTATGCCTTGTGACCGTGTATCACACAGCACGTATGTTCGTGGCTGCATTTACATCTACGTTGTCGGTAAAGCCAAGATCGACATTAGCTCAGTCCATAATGAGCTGGGGATCTACGGTGAAGTTGCGAAAGTTGTGCTAACCTATCGACACTCATCAAACCCGGCCGCTCTATGACGATGAAACCACGCCCGAGGGTATCGTTCGCGTCCAAACGACCTGCAAGGCCAATAGAATTTGAGACAGCATTACAGTAAGCAGTTAAAGCTGCATGAGCGTGTCTACGTTCTTTGGGGAACTGGGGTGGCGAACCCTATGTGATCCACCTCTAATGTGAGAAGACCGACCAAAATAGATATGGGAGGAAATCACATGAAGGGCAAGAAGCACACGCCAGCTGCATGTATTCTTGGCAGGATTTGACCTGTGGAACTCTCCAAACCTGCTAAACAAACACTCACCACTAAGTTCACCCCAATAGGTGAACTTACTAAATCTCAGCCGAAGTAGGTTTTTATCACAAGACTAACATTTTTATACGTGCAGCCTCGTGTATAACGATTTGAGCGATTTAACATACTCGAGAGTAAGCAGCAAGGGGAGGTTCGGTACCAATGGCAGACAATGTCCAAATAGTACCCTCAGTTTTACCGTGTGACTTCGGGGCACTTGGGGCAGATCTTGAACGTCTCGAGGATGCCGGTGTAGACAAGATTCAATTTGATGTGATGGATGGTCACTTCGTCCCCAATTTGACATTTGGTCCCGACATAATACGGTCGGCGAGAAAATATACCACCCTCCCATTCGAAGCACATCTAATGATTTACGCTCCCGAGAACACCTTGGAACGCTATGTGGAGGCTGGCTGTGACATGATAATTGTTCATGCGGAAGCAACAACTCACCTTCATCGCACATTAAACCAGATCAGAGACTTAGGAGCACACTCTGCAGTGGCACTTAATCCAGCAACGCCCGTCTCGGCTGTGGAATATGTTTTAGACAGTTGCGACATGGTGCTTGTCATGACGGTAAATCCAGGTTTTGGCGGCCAAGCTTACATAAAAGAAATGGAATCAAAGATCGTCGCACTACGGACCCTACTAGAAACAAGGAATCTAAATATCCCTATAGAGGTCGACGGTGGCATCTCTCCAAAAACTGTTACAGGAGCGGCAAAAGCTGGAGCAACACACCTCGTATCTGGATCGTCAATCTTTAGCTCTCCCCTTGGGCTAAAAGAAGCTGTGGCAGAACTAAGAGAGCTTGCTCTAAAAGCGCGCAACGGAAGTCTTTAGACGAGGAACGAGAAAACAATGGAACGCACAGATCGCTATCACGTCAGTTTGGGGTCCTTTGACTCTGATGTTTTGACCTCACTTCGCATGTTATCACTTGACCAAGTCGAATCCGCTAACTCAGGTCACCCCGGCCTTCCACTAGGAGCCGCACCTATCGTCCATACGATTTTTACGCGTTTTCTTCAGTTTGATCCCTACGATCCAACGTGGGCTGGGCGAGATCGCTTCATACTAAGCGCAGGTCATGGTTCTGCGCTCTTGTACGCAGCACTTTTTCTATTTGGGACCAGCCTAACTAGTCAAGACTTACGCAACTTTAGGAAGTTGGGTTCGAAAACCCCGGGTCATCCTGAATACGGACACACCGAAGGAGTAGAAACCACTACGGGGCCCCTTGGCCAAGGGATTGCCACCGCGGTGGGAGTGGCACTCGGACAAAAATTACAAGGTAACAGAGCTTCTCAGATTAACCCGATAGCCAGCGATTTGCTTGATCAAAAGACGTATGTGTTGGCCTCAGACGGTGACCTCATGGAAGGAATCTCTCATGAAGCTGCATCTTTAGCCGGCAATCTTGGACTCAACAACTTAATTGTCCTTTTTGATTCCAACGACATTACAATCGACGGACCTGCCTCGCAGAGCTGCACTGACGACGTTTTAGAACGTTTCCGATCATACGGCTGGGAAACTTATAGAGTTGACGATGGAAACTCTATCGAGGCAATAACCCAAGCGCTTCAGCATGCTACATCCGATCAAAGCGCTCCTGTTCTTATCGAAGTAAAGACGGTGATTGGCGCTGGATCACCTAATAGAGCCGGTCAAAGCAAGGCACACGGGGCACCTCTTGGAGAAGAAGAGACTCTGCTGACCAAGGCAGCTTATGGCTGGAAATATGCACCTTTTGAAGTACCTAATGAAGTTTTAAAAGTTCTACAAAACTTTAAAGAACAAAGACACCAAGAGCGACTACGTTGGGACGCTTCGGTTGCAGATCTTGACCCCAAGATTGTAACGATAGTGAATGATTCATTGGAAAACAAACCAATCCGATCCCTAAAGAGCGATGCCTTTGTCCCCGGATCAAAGATTGCCACTAGGAAAGCCTCACAAAAAATTCTCCTTGACGCATGTAACCAAGAACCGCGTCTGGTCGGTGGTGCGGCCGATTTGGCTGAATCCAATGGCGTCAACCTTAATCTCCCAGTTGTTGATCGCTCGTCACTGGAGAGACACACCGATGCTCGAATAATGCACTATGGCATCAGAGAACATGCAATGGCGGCCGCTTCAAATGGGCTAGCCCTCAGCGGAATGCGGCCATTTTGTTCTACCTTTTTGGTATTTTCTGACTATCTAAGACCAGCTCTTCGTCTTTCGGCACTGATGTCATTGCCTGTCCTTTACATCTTTACCCATGACTCGATCGCTTTAGGAGAAGATGGACCCACTCATCAGCCAGTGGAACATCTAAGTGCTCTTAGAGCAATCCCCAATAACATAGTGTTAAGACCAGGTGATGCCAATGAAACAATCTCTTGTTATCAGTTCGCTCTTGGACAAGCTACCTCTCCTGTTTCGTTAATTCTGACACGACAAGATATCGATGTTTTAGAACCCACCCCTGGTGACTGGATTTCCGAACAAGGAGCAAGGGTTGTTCTAGGTGGCACCTCTCAAGATCACTTAGTAATCGTTGCTACCGGTTCAGAGGTGTCACTTGCAATTGAAAGTGCCAAGAAGATAATGAACTTGTTGGGAGTTTCAGTACGTGTGATATCGGTTCCTTGGCGAGAACGATTCCTATCTCTGCCACAGAACGAGTTCGAGCAACTTGTGCCTGAAGACTGCCCTGTTATAGTAGTCGAGGCTGGCATTGAACAGGGATGGGAGCGTCTAAGTGGAAGAGGTGTTTTTGTCGGCATGTCTTCTTTTGGTGCCTCTGGCAATAAGGATGAACTGTACGCTCACTTTGGAATAACCACGGACAAGATCGCCCAAGCGGCCGAGACGCTCCTAGCAAGTCAGCCTTCACCGGTAGCGTCGGATCTACTGTTAGCTACCGAACTCGCAGCCCTAAAGTGTCAAGGTTATGTAGGTAAGGGAGACAAGAATCAGGCCGATCACGCTGCCGTAGAGGCACTCAGGAACTCCCTTGCCGATGCTCACTTTCGCGGTCAAGTCATAATTGGAGAAGGAGAGAAGGACGATGCGCCGATGCTCTATGAAGGCGAAGTCCTAGGAAACTCAGCTCCCGATGCAGAGGAGTTTGACATAGCGGTCGATCCTCTTGAAGGAACAAACTATGCAGCTAAAGGTACTGACGGAGCAATCTCTGTCATAGCCGTAGCTAAACACGGTGCTATGGCATCCATGCCCGCCTACTATATGGAAAAAATAGTAACCCTTTACGGCAGCTACGATCAGTTGTCGCTGGACAAACCAATCTCTGAGAACCTAGAGATAATAGCAGCGGCCAAAGGTACCAAAATCGCCAGGCTAACCGCCTTTGTATTGGATAAACCAAGGCATCAGCAGGTTATAAATGAGATGAGATCTCTGGGTGTAAGGGTCATACAGGCTTCCGATGGTGACGTTTTGGGATCACTCCGAGCGCTTTTGCCGATGGATTCCGTCGATCTACTCTATGGAGTTGGTGGCGCTCCCGAAGGCGTAATATCGGCAGCTGCCGCGCTATCGCTTGGCGGGGTTATGCTCGCTCGATTGGCACCACAGTCCGCGGAAGAGATGGACTCCTTAGCAACTTGGAATCCATCTTGGAGCTCACTTCGTTATCGAGCCAACGATCTGATAAAAGACGAAGCAATCATGGTGGCAACAGCGATAACCTCCACATCCATTCTCCGGGCACCCGAACGAGTAGATGAAGACAAGGTATTGCTTCACTCCGTAGTAGTTGAAAACGGGAGAATAAAACTAATCTCTCGTCCCTTCAAACTTGCTGATAACTAACTGCTTAATACATTCATATAGATACAAATTAGATTCGAAAGGAAAGACAGTTGCCCTATCGTCAGGCCCTTATCCAAAAACACAGTATCCAGGGAAGCCCCCTTCATGTTCCAATGCTGGCAATAGCCGGAGACTCCGCAACGGGTAAGACGACGTTATCTAGAGGACTTGCGGAGGCACTGGGACCTGAAAAGATCACTTGGATGTGTACTGATGACTACCACAAGTACGACCGAAACGAGCGCAAGAATCTACCATTTACGCCATTACATCCTGACTGCAACTACCTGGAAATAATGGAACAACATCTCCAGCTTCTGACGCTTGGCCAACCAATTCTCAAGCCAATTTACAACCATAGCCATGGTACTTTAGATCGACCAGTGCTCGTAACACCTGCAAAATACGTCATTGTTGACGGTCTATTCCCTCTCTGGTCGAAGCTCTCACGCGCCTGTTTTGATGTCACTGTGTTCCTAGATCCTCCAGAATACATTCGACGTCAGTGGAAGGTTTATAGGGACGTATCCAAACGAGGGTATACCGAGGAACAAGTATTAAAAGATTTAGACAAGAGAGAGCCTGAGTCAGAAGCCTACATTAGGCCGCAACGGAAAAATGCAGACATAGTCATTCGATTTGCGCCGGTAGAAGGAGCGCCAGACTCTAAAGCTCTTAGCGCTACAATCTTACTACGGCCCACAATCCCTCATCCAGATCTTTCAGACGTTCTGTCAACGAACTCTAAAGGAGCCATACACATGAAGCTCATTAGGGATGATGACCGAAAACCTGTAGATGCTATCCATATTCATGGACACGCTACGCGAGAAGCATCGCGCGAGGTTGAAGCCGCCATCTGGTCTAAGCTTGGTATTGATGCTCCTATACCAGAGTCTTTGGGTCAGATAGAAGAGGGTCGCAGAAGTGAACCCTTGGCAATAGCACAACTTATTCTTCTCTATCATCTTTTGTTAGTTTCTTAGAAGCAAAGCAAAAGCGGTCTGGGATTCAAAGTGGGGAATCTTTCGGGTTAGAACGCTTATTGTTCATTGAACCAATCACTTTGCGGTGGAATCCTTCTCAATATGCGATTCCTGCTTTGCGATTTTTGATGATTTGGTATTGCATCTTCGATCTGTCTCAAATACAGACCAAAGTTCATCGGTATTTCGTTTGACAAATAGTAAAAATTTGCCTGAGCACACCGCAAGAGACCAATCGCGAATCGAACACGCTGTCATAACCGCGTCGTCGTGGATCCCAACACCTCGGTACAGCCACACCTCCTCGAGTCGCAGATGGACTCACCTAAGCATTTTCTGATAGTTGGATTGAATATTCACGAAGTTACACATACTATGATGAGTGATCGAACAACCATGAGATCGAGACCAGCAGGACATACCAACTCCAGTGC
>JAJYGA010000076.1 GCA_021785255.1 Actinomycetes bacterium | reverse complement strand
TCTTTGGTGCTTTCGATCCAAAAGCCGGCGCAGCATCATCTCTGTACAACCTATGCTGTGATCCAAGGTTAAACTTTGAGGTTCAAGTTATCTCGGGTATCCTAGAGCAAAGCTGTGCAGAGAGGCTAAGCACTTTTTTCATGCAGCTCAGAGATTCTTAAACTATGGAGGGATGCGAGAGTGGCCGAATCGGGCGGTCTCGAAAACCGCTGTACCCGCAACGGTACCGTGGGTTCAAATCCCACTCCCTCCGCCATGCTGCAACTACCTACAACATTGGGTAGTTGCAGCTAACTACTTCCGCTGCTCGCTGGCTTGACTGTCATGTTCTTTAGACAACCATCGATGTAGCCCCTGAGCATTTGAATGCACACCACTGAGCGTCTCTGCCCTTTTCCGTTGTTCAGAAGGAACGTTCTTGAGCATCTCGTCAAATTCAATCTGTAGAGCATCGTCGATGGACTTGTCTTGCCTAAAGGCTGCCAGCGCCACCTCAGCCCAACGAGTTATAACATCTCGCGAGTGTGAAAGGGTTTCTTCGGGAGATTCCACTATCCCGTAGTGCGCAAAGGCTAATTTCTTCGGGTGGTAACTCTTGAACTTCTCAAGAGATCCAATAAAAAGCTTGAGGTCGAAGTCTGGAGGTGGAGTTGCTGGCCAGAGAACTCCTACGTCGGGCAATTTTACTCCGACTGCATCTCCGCTGAAGAGCAGACCTGACTCCTCGTGGAAAAATCCCAAGTGATGCTTAGCATGTCCCGGAGAGTCAATTGCAATAACTTTTTCATTCCCTCCTACGCTCAAGAAATCACCGTCGCGCAAAACTACTACCCTTTCAGCCTGAGTAGGCAACATGCGTCCATAAAGAGTGTCTAGAAGATCTCCATAGACCATTGAAGCTGACGCAATTAAGCGCTCTGGATCAACCAGGTGACGTGCCCCTTTTTCGTGTACATACACTTTAGCTTTTGGAAAGGCAACCGCTACGTCACCGACACCACCAGCATGATCCAAGTGGATGTGCGTGACCGCAACCCCTGCAAGGTCAGTCGAAGATATGTTAAGCTGCGCCAGCGCCGAAAGAAGTATAGGCACGGAGCTTTGGCTACCAGTTTCTATAAGTAAAGGTTCTACTGTACCAACAAGATACCCTGCCGTAACCTTATGCCAGCCACCAAGAAGTGTGTCTATCTGGTATACAGACGATGCCACCTCGGTAACTAACGCTCGTCCTTCAAAGTCCATAATTTCATCCTATATAAAAGCTCTCATGCAAAGAGATTTTTCTATTAATCGACGCATGCTCCAGTCGACACGTAACCATGAGATGCCTCCGCTTGTTTAATTTGGGCAAGAACTCCAGGTGAAGCTAGGGCGAATCCCACATGCGGATTCGTGGTAGATCTTGAAAATACTACCCCAATGACCTCACCATTTTGAGTGTCGATAAGCGGGCCACCTGAGTTTCCGGGCCTCACGATTGCCTCTAGCTGGTATACGAGTCTGATCGTAAGGCCCTGATTGTATATATCCCTGCCCCTAGCCTCAAAAGCGGCCATCACACCCGCTGAACCAATGGTCAATGGTCCACCTTCCGGATAGCCTAATACAACGGCCTCAGTTCCTCTTGAAACCTGCGAGGAGTCAATTTGAAGCGCAGGGTCATTTACCCCAGGGGCCGATAGAACCGCCAGATCAAACTTTGGGTTGAACCAAATTGCCTTAGCGGGATGATCCCCACTGGAGTCAATAACTACTGGATTAGTAATACCAGCAACAACATGAGCATTTGTAACAACTAAGCCCGGCGCAATAACAAACCCTGATCCCTCGAGGATATTTCCACATCCAACTCCTTCAATCTTTACCGTAGAGGCTTCGACCTTGGTGGCAGTGTTTTGCACAAGCTGCGAGTTAGGTAGATTTACCGGTCCAGCCAAAGCTGGAGGCAAAGATGCAAAGACCGAAGGAAAGCCTGCAGAGCCAATCAACGCGTCAAGTCTCGCAAAGACCGAGGGGGCCGGAGGCATCATATTGTCGATCAATCCAACTACTCTCGAGTTAGCCACCTCCGACGACAAGCTCATAAAAGGAGAATTGATAGCTACAGCTGCAAATATCCAAACCCCCAACATCAAAGCTATCGCCGAGATTCCGCCTCCAAGCACAGAATCAACCGGACCCATCCTGATGAGCTTCAAAGACTTAGACGCCGTGGTGCCCAGGTATCGACCCAGACCAGCAAGGATCGATGCAGTACCAAAGACAATCACCAAAGATACAATCGTCCTTGCTATACCAGGTGAAAACAGTCGAGCAAAAATTGGCGCCCCTAAAGCCCCAACTATTAGACCCACCCAGAAACCACCGTACGATCCCAATTGGATGGCGGCGCCCGTTTTGACACCTCTGACTATTGAGTACGCAATGAGAGCAAGTAGTATCAGGTCGACCAAATTAAATCCGGCGACAAAACCAAGGATCTGCACTCCCTAGCTCACTACTACCAACTCGTCGACAATCACGTTTGAAAACATCATAAACCAGAGTAGTTGCTATTTAATAAGTCCTGCTTGAACAGTTGAATCTCACATCTACTTCTCAAGTAACTCTCATAGGAAAATCTTTGACGGATTCGAACAATTTTACAACACTTAAACTCTTGAAGTCTCCGCCGAACTTAACGTCTAAACTTACTAGCTAACACTAAAGATTGGAGAACTTTGACTCCCTCCGCAAGAAAACAGACTCTTTTAGTCGCTTTAGGAGGCGTCTTCTTGGCAGCGTGTGGCTCTAGTACTGCCAACATCGGACCTACCAATGCAGCTTCTTTACAAAGTTATGCAAACAACACCGACAACCTAACGTCCTTCCACTTCTCATTGACTGAAAACGTCTCTGCACAGGGGCAGAACTTGGTGGTCAAGGCTACAGGGGCAGAGCAGGTATCTTCATCTGGTCCGAATCTGAAGATGTACGTATCCTCACCAGCATTAGGAGGAGGTGAGACCACAATTATAGACAACGGCAACGCCTACATACACTTACCACCGACTCAGCAAAGTCCTGCTATTTCTAGTTCAAAGTGGTACGAGATTACCTTACCAAAGTCTGGATTAGCGAATACCTCACCCTTTTTGGGCGGTCAAAGTGCTGATCCACTACAGTTCGCATCTCTTTTGAAAGAAACTAGCGGAAGCGTAAAGCAGCTGGGCAAGCACGTCATCTTAGGGAAAAATACCGTTGAGTACTCTGGGAAAGTGAACTTAAAGAACAACTTGAGCAAACTACCTTCCAACCTCACCTCCGCTATAAAAGGTGCTGGAGGATTGGTGCCATCAGTGTTGAATTTCAAGGCATGGATTGACTTCTCGGGGAAGATTAGGCAACTATACATACCTGTAGATACTTCCGCGGGAAACATCAACCTTACCATGGACTTCTACCAGGACGGAGTCCCTGTTACCATCACTCCTCCTCCGGCCAACAACACGACAAAGGTACCCTACTCGACTATTTCGGGTCAGGGATAGTCACCGTATCTACCCATCTAAAATGAAGGTCGATTCCGATGCTTCACGGGTAATCTTAATTTCGACTATCTATGTAACAGTACTGCATTAGGTTTAACTGAATGTTTGACAGAACTTTTAAAAAGCTGGCGCAAGGTTATGTCCTTTAAGTTCCTTCATGCATCCGATCTCCATCTTGATACTCCCTTCGAGGGCATAAAGGTATTCGATCCAAAGATCTCAGAGATGCTCAAGGACGCCTCGATAAAAGCTTGGGAACGCTTGGTAGATCTGGCAATTGCAAAAGACGTCGACTTTGTACTCCTGGCAGGAGACATCTATGACGGTACCTTTAGAGGAGTACGAGCAAGAAGTCGCTTACTAGCCGGTCTTAGAAAACTCTCAGAAGATGGCATAAAGGTCTTCATTGTGCAGGGAAATCATGATCCAGTTGACGAAGGTGGACTAATACCAAAAGACCAGGAAATTGAAGGAGTTTATGTCTTTCCTCCAAGAACTTCACATCGGGTTGCTTTTTCAGCCAAAGATGGGGACAGCGTCGAGATCCATGGTGTCTCCTATGGGTCTAGATCTGAGACAGAAGATCTCTCGACCTACTTAGAGCAGCCCTCACACAACGGGTTTTCCATCGCACTACTACATGCGTCAGTAGGAGGAGATCCCAACCATGAGCCTTACTCCCCCACCACAGTTAGAAAACTTGAGTCCTTGGGTTTTGACTACTACGCGCTTGGTCACATCCACACCCGTCAACTACTTAGCACTGATCCTCTCATTGTTTATAGCGGTAACTCCCAAGGGCGTTCACCAAAACCTTCAGAACTTGGGTTGAAAGGTTGTTACGAAGTTAACGTGGATCGAAACTCAGCTCCGGTTCTCACGTTCTATCAACTTGGTCCGATAGTGTTCGATCATATAGTGGTCGACATAGCCGATTCGGATTCGTTCGAAGACATTGGCGATTCGCTCGCAACGGCAGCTGAAAGGTTAATGGTATCGAAGTATATGGACACCGATACAACGACGGTGGTGCTCAGGGCCACACTTTCGGGAAGTTACCTTGAAACCAGGATTGACGAGGATCGCCTGATCGAGGAACTAAATGAGCACTTAACTGACCCACGCAACGAGATTCCCATCATTGTAACGTCCATTCGATTAGAACAGTCTACCAAGAATGACCAGATCAATGACGCTGCAGGAATGGCTATTAACTCATTGACGACCCTTAGGAAGACCGAACCCCAACTTGAAAATAGGCTCGTCCACGAGTGTCTCCAGGAGTTGGGGAATACGTCTTTTGCACCTCTTGGGGCATACGTAATACGTCTCCTCGACGATGAAACTGCACGGTCCGAACTAGTTCAGACTGTGCAAAACAAAGTAGAGGCGCTACTTCAAGAACAGTTTCGTTATAACAGTCAGGATCAATAGATGAAGATTCTTGAGATACACACGAGCACTTTAGATGCAAGGCCATTGAATCTAGAGCTCGGCGGAGGTATGGATCTAATTTACGGACCAAACGAGGCTGGTAAATCAACTTTACGCTCCTTTTTAACCTCATCGTTGGTCAACCCAGCTCCCCTTGTTCGTGGGCGTCGCCGTAAGAATCACGTTCACGCCAGCCAGCACACCTCTGGACGCTTACGCATCGAGGCAAAATCCCAAGTGGCAGAGATTGAGTTCAATGGTTTGAGCGAGATTACCTACTCCTCCGGCTCACGTCTCGCGTTCGGTGAATTCGAAAGAGCAAGATCAGCTCTGGACTCTTCGATCTACACAAAGATCTACTGCATAGACGCTAAAGAGGCGGCAGGCTTAGGTGAGATGACCCATGAAGAACTTCAAAACTTTCTGTATCAGCTCAGCATCTTTGGAAACTTCGAAGAGGGAAGAGTCCTTCAGCAAGTCATCGAATCATTAACAAAAGAGAAGGACCGGCTTTTTAGTCCAAGTGCGAATGCCAAAGTTCCCGCTATCAACAAGGAGCTTCGAGAGTTACGAGAACTCGAAAAAGATTTGAACTCCCAACGGAAACGAATTCGCAGCTATGAAAATGAGATCATTGAGCGAACCAAGATAGCTCGTGAGATCAATGAAACCAAAATCAAGATCAGAGAAAACGACTTAGGACTGCAAGGCTATGAAAAGTTACTCGAACTAAACCTCCTGAAGAGCGAACTCGTTCAACTACGTAACGGGTTGCAACTTTCAACACTTCCTGAATCCCATGCCGAGTTTGAAGACGTTGTCAGGAGACTTGAACGATGCAAGCTGCTACGGTTACAACTCGAACAAGCCAACAAACGCATGGAGGAGCTTGGTCGTGACCACAAGAGTTACTACGACGATATAGTTGATCCAAAAAACCATCTTCACTACCAGAAACTAAAAGACAACCGCCTTGTGGCCTTGTCAAACACTGTCAAGTCGTATAAAAACGAAATCGCCGAAAAGCAGTCACGGATCGTTGAGATTCAAAGAAAACTTGGGGTACAGGATGAACAGCTCACAGAACTGACAGATGATATCTACACTCTACATGCTGAACGCGATCTGGTGGAACTGACAACTCAAGGAAAGCTGGAGTTCTCGACGCTAAAACAAGCTCAACGAGAACTAGAGATCTTAGGTCAAGAATACGAAGTCGCTGAAGCTATAGACCGAATCCAAAGTGAGATAAAAAACACAAAGAACGCTCTAACAACATTGGACGCATTCATGATACTGAAACAAAGACAAGGAGCAAAGTCCCGCGACCTTTCCTTACCAAAAATCCTCCTCATAGTTCTCATCGCACTTCTAGCGGCAACTACCGTACTTTCTCTAATGAAACAAGACGTTGTACTGGACCTGACATCGATATCAGCAACTCTTCTCACCTTGTATCTGGTTATTTTGAATCAAAGAACTCATAAGAGCACCCAGAGCTATATGGAGTACAAGGAACTTGAAGGTCAGGCGACAAAGCTCTTTCCCTCACAATCTCCAGACTTAGTAGAGATCGAAAGCAAGCGGAGCTCCCTTAGAGAAGATCTTCGAGACTTGGAGAGTCAGTTCAGCAAAGTCCAAGAAAAAAGAGAACGACTGGAAAGCGCCCATGCGGTAATAAAACAGGCGACGGAGCACTTGGACGATGTTCAAAAAAAGATCAGCCTGACTTTTCAAGGCTGTGGAGTCGTGATCGAAACGCCCTTTGAGACAGCCGTAGAATATCTTGAGCACCTTAGAACTATTAGAGATGCAGACAAAGTAGTAGCGGACAAACTCTCATCGTTGCAGGAGGTCAAAGAGAAACTCAAAGAAACCGTTGAGTTAGCCCAAATGTTAGGGTTCCCAGTAGATCCCACCGATGAAAAATCTCTCTCTTTGGTAGACAAGGGGGTAGACGAGATTCTCCTAAAACATGACGTCGCAGTCGGAAAAGTCGAAGAGATCTCAGAGCAGTTAGAGGCGATAAAGAGGGAGATTGAGTCATTTTCGATCGAGATCAATTCCCTTGAAGACGGCATCGGACGCTATCTTTCAAACTCAGGCATAGAGTTAGAACTTAATGGAGAAACAGAACTCGAAGGCGGAATCGAAACTCTACGACTCATCTCTAAAGCTCTAGCTACCTATGAGAGCAAAGTTACAAGCTACGGCGAAAGACAAAAAGAGATAGAAAACACGTTCTCGAAGAAGGATTCAGAAGAGTTGTTGAAGCTCTCTGAGGAGGAACTCGAAGAAGCAATCGAGCAACTCAAACGAGATAGAGAGTCTCTCGTTACCCGAGGAGACCAGCTACAGAACCGTCTCGGTGAACTCAACCAGATCATAAGAGAGTCCGAAGATAACTCTCCAATTGACACCGAGTCACGTTTGAACGCCAAAAAAGAGCAGCTGCATTCACATATCCGGAACTATGTAATAGCGGATGCCACTAGGCGCTTGATCCAGGAGATAAAGGAGTTTCGAGAGCGTACAACACGCCCAGCGGTTCTAGAGGAAGCATCAGGAATTTTCGAACTGATCACGCAGGGTCGATATAAAATGGTAGGTACTCGTGACCCCTCTGAAGGTGGTATTTTTGTAGAACTCGCCGACGCAAAAGAACGGCGATCCTTAAGTCAACTCTCTACTGGCACTTTGGAGGAACTTTCTTTAGCCATTCGTCTAGGCTATATCAACGTTCACGGTCAAGGCGAACACAAGTATCCAATCGTCCTTGACGATGTGCTCGTGAACTTTGACAAGGAAAGGGCAACCGCTACGATAAGCGCTTTAGCCGAGGTAGCAGCAAGTCAGCAGCGTCAGATAATACTCCTCACTTGTCATGACAGAGAAATGAACCTGTATAGAGAACTTCTGGGCAAAGATCCAACGATGATTAGATGATTAGATGCGCATCTCCAACAGGTGGAATAAATCCAACCCCCCGTGTGCTATAGGTGCTAAAGCTTGTCTAAGGGTAGAAAAGAGGAACATATGCCGTCAGCATCTGCAGATAACCTACTACATCTACCACGAATTCCGGAGCCAAAATCCGATAAACAGTTTCGTTCAGTTTTTCAAGTCTCAACAGCGCCTCGCGGTGTTGAAGGAGCTGGATTTGAAGTTTGGCGAGGCTTTTTCGGTTCCACAATTAAAAGAACGGATCCCTTTATATTTCTTGACCAAATGGGACCAGTAACGTATGAACCACGACAGGCAAAAGGAGCGCCTTGGCATCCACATCGAGGCTTCGAAACAGTCACATATCTGACAGATGGTGAGATGGTACATCGCGACTCAAACGGTGGTGGAGGCATCATAAGGGAAGGAGATACCCAGTGGATGACCGCCGGTTCAGGAATCCTTCATGACGAACTTCCATCAGAGAAGATACTGAGCAAAGGCGGGCTATCACATGGCGTTCAGCTCTGGGTAAATCTCCCAAGGACATTAAAGCTTTCAACTCCAAGATATCAAGCCATAGAAAGATCTTCCCTAACGCTACTCACTAACCATGATGGGACCTCGTTACTTCGCTTGATTGCGGGAAAAATAGGCGGATACCAAGGAGCTGGATCAACACATACACCTATAGCCTATGCCCACGTCACCATGTATCCCGGTTCCCAACTCAAATTGGAGTGGGAATCCTCCTACAATGCTCTGGTTTACGTACTAGCTGGTGAAGGTTGGGCAGGTAACGAGATGGTACCTTTTAGATCTCATCAATTGGTAGATTTCAACTCTGGTGATGCTATTTCGCTCCGAAGCAAAGAGACTCAGACATCTGCCACACAAACAGTTGAACTTCTCCTTCTGGGAGGACGCCCCATCAGAGAACCCGTCGTTCATTATGGACCTTTTGTCATGAACACCAAGGAAGAGATAGTTCAGGCGATGGAAGACTTTCAAAGAGGAAGAATGGGAGTGATTCCTGCAAGTTGGTCGTAATCTCCGAACATATTCGAACTTTGGCCATCTTTTGATCAAATGGGAGCGCAAACCCCCTCTGTAAGGGCGGGGTCGAGCGACCTCTGTAACACCGTCGAGGCAAAATAGCACTATGAGCATTCGTGAGCGCCTCTATCCACGAGAACAGGAGCTATCC
>JAJYGA010000056.1 GCA_021785255.1 Actinomycetes bacterium | reverse complement strand
CATTTCAGATCAACTGATGAAGGGACATCTAACTTATATAGATCTGACTCCAATTACAAACTTCACAGAAAAGTTCCCTTACATTACCCAACAGCTTAAAAAGCTGCGGCTCGACCAGCAACTAAATCGCGTTCCTATTGCTCCAGCCGCCCATTACTTCATGGGCGGAGTTACCACCTCCTCGCATGGAGCGACGTCCCTAGTAGGCCTATACTGTGCCGGTGAAGTTGCGTCAACAGCTTTTCATGGCGCCAATCGTCTCGCCTCCAACTCTCTGCTAGAAGGTCTAGTCATGGGACATCGCGCCGCTATATCAGCGCTAAATGAATCGAACCCCGGACCCGGTACGAAATTTTCCTTGAACGTAAACGCTCCAGTTCTTAGGCCGGCAGATCAACTTATGTCGATAAAGGATATCGCTCAAACCCACTTAAGTTCCACTCGAAGCGAAGCTGGTCTACTGCAAGTAATACGACTCCTTTCAACCACCGACTACCATTACCTGGCATTGAACAGAGACGACTACGAGACCGCGAACTTGGCGACATTAGCGTGCTTAGTGGCTAAAGGGGCTATTGAACGCAATGAGTCACGCGGTGGTCACTATCGCGGCGACTTTCCTTCTTCTGCAGCTCAGCCCTATCATGTCGTGCAGTCGCGTTTCAAAGAACCCACGAAGGTAAGAGTAAACCCAAACGGCTCAGAATTTTCTCCGAAAACTCATCTCTAGTACCCATTCTTGGCATCTCTAGCCGAGGAAAAGGTGTCGCTCCTCGTAAGGCTGTCTTTGTCTATGACTCATTCAATCAGTTCCCAACCACATAATCATCTAACTGCCAAGCGTTCCACGCAACTGAACTCAAGATCTCTTTTTCACAATTCCACGCTCAGAGATGTGTCTCGGAAGTGGTACACTTCTTGAGCGAAAGAACTCTGCTAACCCTTTTGCTTGCGCATCAAATCTCAAAGTGGAACTAACTCCTTCTCCAAGCAGACCTACCACCACAAAGTTAAGTGCTCTTAGGTTACTAAACTCATACCTCAGCACATGATACGGAGTGAGTTCGGGCATGAGTTCAACCAAAGATTTCTCGGTAAGTAGACCGAGAAGGAAACGATAGAGATGGTCATCCCACGTCCAAACTCCGAGATTTGCATTACCCCCCTTGTCGCCTGACCGGGCTCCACATATAACTCCAATAGGCAGATTCTCGAAGCTATTTTCAAAGACATTGCAACATGAACCTACCGTCTGTACTTTCTCGGCACTGATCTGCGAAGATCCATATTGGATGGGATCTTGGATTCTCCGCACTCCTACGTCCTTAAAAGTCGCTCCTTGGTATTGATACGAAGTAACATCATTATCACGGAAGAGATTTACTGTCACCGCTACCGAAGATTTATCAACCAAAGTTGGAACATAAATTGCGAATTCAGAAGCTTCCTGCGGGGGATTCGCAAGATAAAGTCCGGGATAACTAGCCAGCGCTAACTCAACGGCCGCATTAGAAAATGCTCTACCCACCTTTGCTCTGTCACTGTCTTTAACAGAGACTCTCATCAGGCAGGTGGAACCCTCTTGATACAAGATGTTCGAGCTTGGATCGCCGATGAGTTGGAAACTCATCTCATCGGGCGCATCCACCGTTTTGTCATCCATCATTTGGTTCTTTATCATCTCTGTCTTTTCGACAATATTCAATCCTGTAAAGGCGAACATGACATGGTTCCGATAGCCCCCAAAAAAATTAAGCGCCACCTTATATGTATTAGGTGGCTCCGAACCTTTAGCACCTTCAACCCTAACGACGTCTTTAGCCGTTTGGGTCAAAGATATGGTATCAAAGTGGGCGACGACATCAGGATTGATGTATCTTGGAGAGCCAATCTCGTACAAGAGTTGTTCTGTGATCGTTCCAATAGAGACTACTCCCCCACTGCCACTTACTTTGGAGATCTCGCATGAGCCATCTTGAAATATCTTAGCAATGGGAAAACCAGGTAAAGATGTTTTGGGCAACTCTGAAATTAACGAGTAATTGCCGCCTGTACACTGCGTTCCACATTCGAGTATGTGTCCTGCTACTACGGCTCCCGCCAGCTTGTCCAGCTCTTCACGTTCCCAACCATAGTAATAGATCGATGGTCCCACTACGAGAGAGGCATCCGTCACGCGCGGACAGATCACAATATCAGCACCTAGCTCAAATGCAGCCGCAATCTCAAAAGCACCAAGGTAAGCATTGGCTGATACAGGTTTTTGAGACAGAAAGTCAACTTCCTTGTCGGTGTCGATATTCCTAATTGAAACTCCTCTTTGTGAGGCACTGATTAGTTGTTCTAATACGTTGTCTCCTTCGAGATAAGCCACCTTTAAGTCCAAAGAACGAGATCTAACAAGATACTCAACTTCTTTGGCAAGTCCCGCTGGGTTTAGCCCCCCTGCATTCACAACTACTTTTATTCCCCGCCGAAAAATTTGATCTATCGAGTCCGACAACTGTTTCAAAAAGGATGCCGCATAGCCTTTGGACGGATCTCGATTCATCTGCTTCGCCAGAATATACATAGTCAACTCTGCCAAATAATCGCCCGTGATGAAGTCGATATCGTCTTGCGATGACAAAACTTCAGATAGTGCGCTGAGGCGATCTCCATAGAATCCTGAGATATTAGCAATAGCAACTGGGTCTCTCTTGCTACTACCTTCCCTCCTCATCAGCTGCGCCTTCTATCTCCAGGAGGTCCCGCAAAACACTGTGCAACCGCCATCCACTCGTGCGCTACATCCCCTTGGATCACTAAAGAGGTCCGTTCAAACGACTTGCGCTGAGTAACAACCAAGGCAAAATCTTTTGCTGGACCTTCTACCTTATCGAGAGACTCGGGATGTCCAAATCTAAGCACCTCTCCCCATGGCAATGTGAGAATAACAAAGACCTCTGACTCTGGTACCTCGAGTCCGTTAGTGATGAAACTATTCGCGAAGGTTCGATATCCAATATCGCACACATCTTTTAGGGATGTTGACTCCGCCACCTGAAGGCCAGTCGTCTCTGCAATATCGAATCCGTGTGCCCAAGATTCCATAGTTCGAGATACCAAAAGCGATATAGGTGACATCGCGGGTCCGAACCAGCTTACGCGCCTGGGCAGCTGACCAGTTGATAACGTGCTTAACAGCGAACTTCGTGAACGAAAAAACCATTCCTGCGTCTCAGCGTTACTCAGCTCACTATATCGTAAACGCACAGATTCGCAAATACTAGTGGCGGAATTCTCATCTAGGCGGATCTTGTCGTCGAATGCATCGGGGTCAGTAAGAGTCAACTCCGCCATCTCATCGAAGTATGCAAGGTGCGTTATCTGGTCCTTTACCGTCCACGGCGTTGCTTTAGTCGGAGCTGAAAAAAGTGAGCGTCGTTTTGCATCCTCAATAAGTTGCACTACCCTAGAGGTTTCACGTTCCAGATTCGTCAGGAACACTTCGATCTGTGCCACCACCGCATTATATCGCTGTTTGTCAGCACGTAAAGGGCGTGAGAGCAACAATTCTACGTGAAGTGCAACGGAATATGTCACCTCGGAATATGAAATCTTTCTGAAGCGAATCATCTGAGAGTCCAAAGGCATTAGCCACGTGATAAGGCAAACATACCTGCTCACTTGAGAGTGGGCAGAGGTTCTCGACCACCAGATAGAAAACACAGACTAATTAATGTTGGACAAGAACTAAACGAGAGTTCCTCCTGAAACGAGGTACCGATGTGAGAGATGGAGATGTACAACCTGACGAACAGGCCAAGGCTCAAAAAAGTAACCAAGAACCGTAGAGTCGTGCCATTGGGTAAAAGCGCTTTGGGAAATTGGAAAAGCAGGGTTGTCGTAATGACACTGACCCGGCTTATGATAATTTTTAGGAGTTCCACGACATTGTTAGCGGATCAGCTAAGTTGAACCAACGGGAGCGCAATCCCCTTCCGTAAGGGAGGTGTCGGGCGACCTCATTCTTTCTTGGTCTCCCTGATTTACGTCTAGGAAGTTTCTGGTTTTCTATGTATTTCTTCACTGTCTCTAATGGGGCTCCACCACAAGATAATAACAGCATACGAGGGTGACAGAAGACCTAAAAAGGGCGACGAGGTTCGTTTGGGTCCATAAGGATTACCACCCATAGCGCTTCATACTATTTCAAGAACCATTGTCTCAAAAACCTCAATGTACTTACAGCATCTCGCATTGTCAAATTTGGCTCAACTTGATCGAATTGAAAAGTTGAGATGAAGATAAACGTTAAGGGGTCAAAACTTTTGCGTAATCTTCCTCGTCACGTTTTGGTTCCAATCTTCCTGTACGTACGGGAAGCGTAAACAATGACTCCATCTGAATGATACGCTTAAGAGCCAAAAACACAGGCCAAGTAATAATCCAAGGCAGAATACTGGTTCTTTTATAATGAATAGCCAAAACAACTAGCACTACGGAGGTCAGTACCAACTCGACAACTACTGCCAGTACAACAGTAACTCCGACCTGATGTAGCCCACTCTTCGCAACTAAGGCTAGTAAAGCAATGGGTGCAGCACCGCGCATTATACTGACACCTCTCATCGACATGTTGCGCATCATTGAGAACCAAGCTCGCGGACCTTCATTTCCCGCAGTGAATGGCGAATGTCGAAAAAACGTCTGTAGGGAAGCTCTGTTCCATCTCACTCGTTGTTCACGAAACTCAGTCAGAGAAACCGGCACGTCCTCCAAGATGCGAATGCTGGTGTCAAATACCACTTCATACCCTAACCTACCGAACTGCATCGTAAAATCTGAGTCTTCCCCATTCATTCCTTGAACAAAACCTGCTATTGCTAATGCAGGTTCACGTCTAAATGCAGTAAAGGTGCCTGGGACGCAACTCACCGAATCAACACACTGCAATGACAAGTAGTTGAAACCAAAGAGTCGAAGTTCCTCGAAGTTTCGCATCTTTTGGAACCAAGTATCACCTCTATCAGTCCTAGGAGAAGACAGCGCACCCACCATTCCTATCTGAGGATTACTAAACCAACCAGATAGAGGCATAAAACACCCCGGAAGAACGTACGTATCTGCATCGATACGAACAACAATCTCACTCGTACAAGCACGAAGGGCGGAGTTCAATGCAGCAGACTTTCCTAAATGCTCTAGATGCAACACTGTCCCACGAAGGAATTCACACTCCGCCAAAGTTGTTTCGGCTACTGAAATTGTGTCGTCCAAAGAACCGTCATCACCGACGATCAAATACACCTCGCCAGGATATGTCTTAGCCGCTTGATCCAGATAACACATCACTTTCGCAATCGACTCAGCTTCATTATACGCAGGCATAATGATGTCTATGGGGTTATACACATCACAGTGGACGGACTGGGGCTTCCGGCCCAGGAAAAAGAAAAACACGAAGGCAAGATTATAAAACGTGGGGGTAGCAAAAAGAGGAAGTAACAAGACAAAGTTGGCAAGTGACCTATCGAGACTCAAGAAATAGACCCCCAACGTAATAGCTACCGCTAAGAATCCTCCGGTCAAAAGGATAGCTCCGCTTTGAACAGGACGCTTCGGTCTTAGGAGTTGGAGTACTGTAGGTCTTGGAAGCTCATAGGTGATGGCTACTACTCTTAGATATACAAAGGTCGCAACCAAAAGATCCACGAGAACTCCCTCAAGAGAGATCGAGCCAACTGGCAGGTGTGTAAGAGTTGCAACAATCGTGAGAAGCGCGTCGAGAGACACCACAAATATGGTGTACAACAGTGCGGTCCAAAGTATTCCAACCTTTTTGTAGATCGGTGCGGGTGCCACCATAGCCAGAGCTACAAGATCCGCAGCTACAAGGAACCTATAAAGGATAGGAAATGGACCAGCTGAAACAAGATCTAGAGCCGCTGGCGCTGAAGGAACAATTGCCGTATCTATGGACCGAACAAGCACTCCGTAATACTCTGCAAGGCTACGATAGTCGACGAGCAATACAACCGTCAATACAGTTATATGGGCAAACAAGAGAGTCGGCCTTGTAAAGCCACTCTTCGAGTTGCGGTCAAGTAATACAGTTGAAAGACCATCTCCGTTGTCGGATCTTGGTGGAAACACCAGAGGGAATAGTAGCGATGCAGCAGATCCCAAAAAGAGTGCGACTACAACGCTAAGTCCCACGTAATCAACCCGCATCGGTGCTCCCTTTCAGTTGAGACTATTTTGACACGTTAAGATGCCAAGGAAGCTGAGCCCGTCATTCCAGGTAACACACTCTTTGGCATGCTGCCTTTCATGTTGACTCGAACTTCGTAAAGTGTTTGGCCGTTTACTTGAGTCGCGGTAGGTTCCAATGCACTAACAGTTCCCTTAAAGGTTTGAGAAACTCCCGGCAACGCCACCTTCACCTTAACAGAAGGGCTGAAAGCATTGATCTGGTTCTGAGGAACATCAACTTGCGCGTACCAGGAATGAACTACGTCCAATACAATAAGGGCACTTTTGGCAGAGCCCGCGGAGTTCGCCACTCCAGTAGATAGGGCATTAAATCCTGCGGAACTAGCTGACGATCCTTGTGGTGGAGTTGAGTAAAAATATTGTGGGACACCGCCTGAGCCTGCTACACCTCCTACATTTCCATTTACCGCAACTACTACCCCTGATACGGGCGCTCGTAGAGTAAGTCCATTCAGAATCGACTCATCGTAAGCAAGTTGTGCTTGGTCGTTGGCCAGTTGTGCTTTGGCAGCTTGAATCTGAGCATCAGATCCTCTTGCCGTAGCAACTGAAATACCATTTTGAGCGAGAGCAAGCTGAGAGTTAGCGTCCTGCAGTGCTGTCTTTGCTTGATTTTGATAGTTCACAACCTGTGTTTCTGCCGCGCTTAGTTGAGCCTGTGCTTGACTTAACTGCTTTTGGTCGTTCGCTTCTGCCTGACTGAGACTGAGGCATGTCGCATATAACGTGGACTGTCCTGATGACACAGATGCTCCTGATGGAGGTGGCTGTACACCATTGGGACACGCTATTTGGAAAAGGTTTTCGTCGTTACTGAGAGCCGCTTGCGAACTTGCCACCAGCGACTTGTACTGAGAAATAAGTCCATTCCCAGAACTCGTAATATTGTTGAAAGCACTTTGGGATGCCTGCACTGCACTTTGTGCTTGAGATACCTTCAGATCTAGGGTACTTGCTTGCGCCGGAGACAGAGTTGGACCAAGCAGCGCCGCAAGATTTGCCTCATCCGATGCTACAGTCGCCTCGCTAGCTGACACCTTTTGAGATATCGGACCTGCAGACTCCACTGCTAGTACCTGTCCAGTCTTTACGCTTGCTCCTTGGACAACCGGAATCGACGTTATGGTGCCAGAGTACACAAAGTTAAGATCAAGTTGCTGAGACGGTTCAACGGTAGCACTTAACACTCCTCCTCTAACTCTAACTACTTCAATTGCAGCCAAGACGAGCAAGATGACTAGAACTGTTGCCAACACCACGCTACCAATAATCCGCTTATCCTTCACAGATCACCTCTGGCTACTCCAAATTTCCTATGCATCCCTACACAGCATAAGCCCATATTGCCTAGCGCGATAGGGATATCGCGCATTAATTACGCACGTGGCAAAGAGAACCAAAGTGTCGTAAGCTCAACTAAATTATCGAAAACTTCAGTCCCTGTCATGTCGTCGATCGATCGGAGATCTCCGCCACTAACCACCCTTCGAACATACCATATTTACTAGTGATCGGGACAAAGTGATGTCCTCGGGAGAGTTTGAATTACTTACTTATCCTCTATTATTTCGTAAATATCACTACGTTCACTTTAAATAACTTTGCAATAGAGTTACAGCCGGTTGCGGATTAATCGGTGAACAACTCGGACAGGTAGCTCCACCTGAGGGTACGTTAATCCAAAACCCATTGACGATACCAAATACATTTCGGGCATCAACTTCAAGAGTTTGTCCGCTAGGCGTCACACCTGATTTGGCACTTGTGGTAAGGCCGGCAAGGATAACGACAGAGGGGCTCACTGAACGTATTTGAGCTGCCGCCTGTCGTACAAAGTTCTCATATGCACTCGGGTCATTTTCGAGTGATTGAGCTTGAATATCGACGACGTCTGCCACCTTGGCTACGCTTTTATATAGACCCGAATCAAGCATCAAAGAATACAACGGACCTTGTCCGAGTCCTTTAAAAAGATCAAGACCAGGAGTAGCAACAAGTTTCAATGTCGCAGAGTGAAGTTTCGAACCAGCCATCGTATAGTACATCGCAGGATTTCGTTGTTCTGGAACAGGGGTATAACTCCAGTTTTCCAGATCAACGACAGCTCCATATATAGCATTCGGATTAAGTAACGAAAACTGATTCATCAAGGTTTCGTAGCTTTTGAAATCCGCTAAGGACTTACTCGGCCAGCTCCCTGGATGTTGTCTTGGACCATAGATAATGTAGTTGCTAGGATTACTGAGGATCTTGTTGCTTAGAGGCGCAGGTAGGTATTTGGTCGCGGCAGTATACGTAATCATCCAAATTGGCGATGCTTGTGGCAATGTACTCTGAGGTGTTCCAGATGCAACAGTCGTGGTAGTTATGTTCGCAGTAGTCGTTGATCCTTCGGGCTTCGGTGGTTTTACTGCTTTTGTAGTTGTTGGTCCTGTAGCAGCACTTCCACAAGACGTCATAAGCATTGACAACAGGGCTAATATCGCGATCCTCAAGGAACGGGACCTCCGATGGTTTCCGCATATCCCACTTCCCAATTGAAAATTCACCTATATATCTTACAGGCACGTTCTCATTGGATCGTCTGGAACTTACTCCGCTATTGCTTAGCGCTTCGTTTCCCGAATCAGCTGCTAAACCAGTAAAGTTTCATTCCTTCAGTGACGACACTAAAGGTTATTCGGCTTGTCATTGGAGGACATATGAAGATCTTCGCCCAGATGGATATCGTTCGGAAATATTTCTGGGCCGGGATAATCGTAATCCTTATATTATCACTTTCAACAGTCGGATCAACTCGTGCAAACTCACTAAAAGATACTAAACTTACCTCCGTGCAGAAAAGCTGGAGTTGGATGATCGCCCAATCAGCCCTAAATCTT
>JAJYGA010000045.1 GCA_021785255.1 Actinomycetes bacterium | reverse complement strand
TTCACAAACCGGGGCTTTGCTTTCGCTGGTTCAAGGGATCGGGGGCGTGGCGTCCCCTCAAACACAGACTTACAACTTTCAAATAACAGGAGTTGGCGATGTGAATCCCATACAGCCGCCCAAAGTTGGATAACAACTCATGGAAGTCAAACACCTCTGCTAAAAAGACGGGTTGTACGCTAAAAGCTCGGCAAACTCCTAGTAACAGTTGCTCGTTAGTTTGTTAAATTTAATATTCCCAAAGAAGTAGCACTTCAGTCGATATATTTCGAGAGTTATCCACAAATAACCTTCAAAACTGGGAATAATTCCCAGAACTACCCTGGTATGATCGTTCACGATATGCGTCAGACCGCAAGACCCGAGTCATCGAGAACAGGTGGACAGCAGATGAAAAAGTCTATTAGAGTACTAGCTCCCGCGCTAATTGCGGCAGCGCCTTTCGTTCAACAAGCGTCAGTCTCGCAACCCGCTCAAGCCCAGACCATGGGTTCACTGCAAGCACAGGCCGCGAGTATTGCCAGTCAAATAAGTCAACTGAACAACGAGGTTGCAATCTATGCGGAAAAGTACGACTATGCACAATCTCAGCTTCAGCAAATCAATACCAACATTGCGACGGTAAAACAACAGATCGCCCAGCAACAGGCGAAGGTAGACGCAATAAAACAGCAACTTTCTCAAGAGGCGATAGCTAGCTATATGAACATGGGTGGTGCTTCAACTCTCGTGAGCGTACTTCAAGGAACTGCCACGCAGGCAACTCTTTCACAGTCTTTCCTTGCTTCGGTCTCTATGAACCAACAAGATCTCGTAACGGGATACCAACAGGCTAACGCAGAGCTCTCACTGGAGCAAGCCAAATTGACCACTGAACAGTCTCAAGCTCAAAACCAGGTAGCTCAAGTTAAAGACGCAGCTCAACAGGCGCAAAATGCAACCGCGCAGGACCAAAGCCTTTTAGCTAGCGTAAAAGGCCAGATAGCAACGTTGGTTCAACAGCAACTGCAGCAACAACAGATTGCCCGAGAAAAGGCTGCTCAGGCCGCTCTCGCTCTGCAGCAACAGCAACAGAAGGCTGCTCAGAAGGTATTAGCACCCTCCGCTATGCCCAGTTATAAGGCTCCGGCAACGAGTGCTCCAATAACCCAAGCCATGCAGATTGCACTAAATGCTGCCCTTAGCATGCAAGGGAAGCCTTATGTCTGGGGAGGTGCAAGTCCTTCAGTGGGATTTGATTGCTCCGGCCTTATGATGTGGGCATATCAACAAGCTGGTATCTCACTGCCACACAACGCCGCGATGCAATATCAAGTTACTCAGCGTATAAGTTACTCCCAACTTCAACCCGGTGATCTCATCTTCTTCGGAATGTTGCCCTATCACGTAGCAATGTACATAGGTGGTGGAAAGATGGTAGTTGCAGACGACCCTCAATGGCCTATTCACGTAGTTCCCATCAGTTGGGATGGCACACCATCAGCTTTTGGACAAGTAACCGGTTAGTACAATAGAGCCCATATGCGCAAATGACTAGTTAGCTACAACTGCAATGCCAACATTCAGAGGGGTCGCCAAAGAAGTCTAGCAGTCGTGTCTATAGGCTTTTTGATGCAGTTATTGACCGAAAAGCTCACATATAATATGGTCGACTTTCCTGACGTTAACGTAAATTGCACCAAACCTACCACCCCGCAATGCTGTGCGCTCAGTTCCAGATTGCAGCCGTAATCTGAACTGCAAGCAAAGTTTGACTTCCATCTAAAAAGATGTTCACTTCCTTGCTCATCACGCTTATGGTAGGTCGATAGGAACTGTGAGCAAACCAAGCGATAGCAACTACAAAGTATCGACCTTGGTTTCGCGTTTGCTAGTTCTACAAGACTATGCAAAGAGAAACGTTTCTCCGCGAGATCCAGAGTGTCCTTCTTGACCACATCTGGAGATGATGATTCGGGCACAATCTTGCTCAAGCATCTTGTAGTTTGTTTTCTGGTGACTGAAGAAAACATGGACAATACGTGGCAGGCCGCTTCGCTTGCGCTCAGAGCCTTCCGACAGTTCGCAGAACACAAGCTTGAACTTATCAATATCTCTGAAAACTTCACCTTTAGGATTATCAATGAACGTGGCATCCCGACACATGTTCTTCGAGTTCACCGAACCAACTATCACGATCGCTTATCGATCCTGTCTGAACTTGCGTGGATCAACTCACTTTCGAGATGCACCAAAGTCGCTGTACCCAAGGTAGTCATGAACGACAAAGCTCAGTACCTTACAGAGACAACAACCGATGATGGGAGCACACGCTACTGCGTGGTGTCTCAATACGTCGAGGGAGTCGAGCTTACCGATGAAGACTCGGTAGATCGATTTCATACTCTCGGGGTTGTGGCTGCTACCTTACACTTACACACCTTAAAATGGAACAAACCGCCATGGTTTAGCAGATTCACCTGGGATCTCGAGGATGCCTTCGGAGGCAACCCAAGGTGGGGGCCGTGGTCTGCATATTTAGACACCATAGACAAAAAGTATCTTCATGCCGTAGAGGAATCAGTCGTTACCTCTCTTGCGAACTACGGTAGGACAAGGGACAGATTCGGCTTGATCCATGCCGATATGAGACTTTCAAACATAATTTGGTCCGTCAATGAGCTCCAACCAACCCTCATAGACTTTGACGACTCGGGATACGGTTGGTTCATGTACGACTTAGCAACGACCGTTAGTTTCTTTGAACACAAAGAGCAGGTTCCAGATATATTGGCAATGTGGTTGCAAGGTTATGAGTCTGTTCGCCCGTTGTCGCAGTGGGATAAAGGAATCATCTGGTCACTAGTGATGTTTCGGCGCCTTTTGCTGCTTGGATGGATACAGTCTCATCCAATGGTGCCCATCTGCCAACAACTAGAACCGATATTTGTTGGTGATACACTAGCTTTAGCTGACAGATTCCTAAAGGGCAATCTCACGACCTTTTAGGGTATTTAGTAAATAATGCACACACAAGAACCTGACAACCTCAATCTTCTTGTGTACGATTGTTACAGATGATGCAAGAGCAAAATGACACCTCAGTGATTAATCAAAACGAGATAGCTCGCTCAGAAAAGACCGCGACTGATGTCGCCATGATGCTGTCTGAGATCATCGCCTCGGGGGAGATCGGTCCCGATAAGAGAATAGGGACTGAAAGGGAACTTGCACAGCGCTTTGGAATCACACGTAACCTACTACGAGGAGCGTTATCGATTCTAGAGGAGTCCGGCACCATTAAACGAGAAAAGGGCAGAAATGGCGGGACTTATCTAAATGATAAGAGACTAGAACGGGACCTTTCTTCAATCGTGGGTCTGCCGCAACTACTGAAGTCTCAGGGAATGGTGGCAGGAACGCGGGTCATACGGACCGCGCTGACCGAAGCTGACGCAATAGTAGCAAATCAGCTGTGCATCTCCATCGGCGACTACATATTTGAGATCACTCGCATTCGGCTAGGTAATGGCGTTCCAATCTCCCTGGAGCATATGATTCTTCCTGCAGATCGATTCCCAGGTCTTCTAGATCGTCCCCTAGGTGGTTCCATCTACGAACTATTAGCGTCACAGTACAATGTTAAACCTCTTGAAGCAACAGAGCGTATTGAGGTACGCCCTGCTGAGCCTTCTGAGGCTCAAATACTTTCCGTAAGCGAGGAGTCTCCTTTATTTTTCGTTACGCGAATAACTAAAGACGTCGACGGACAACCCTTCGAGCTCTCCCACGACCTATTCCGAACAGATAGGGTCCTCATTTACGTTAAGTCATTTGGCTCAACTTAGACAACAGATGTCTAAATAATACAAAACGACTCTTGTAATTGCTATTTGATATCTACTATCTCTCAACAGACCGGCTTTAAATCTAGCCAGCGTAAGGTAATGCTGTGTGTCAATATCTGCTGGTACGGTAATCAGTTGAATTAATTCTGAATAATAATCCCGTTTTATCGGATAATGTGGTTCGAATTGGACATACAAAAGTCAAGTTGACAACTTGCGATATTCAAATATTATTGGAGTAGACCGTATGACAAGAGGCAAAGCGAAACACCGATCACTACCTCGCACAAAGGCTGTAATCGTTGGATTCGTCGTAATGGCAACAACTCTTGGTATACCACAACAGGCGTACGCAAACCAACTTCAAAGTGCAAAGGCACAGGTAAGCGCTCTCACGAACACTATTGATCAACTTCGTGTTCAGATTCAGTCAGCGTCGATTCAGTACCAAGACGCCGAAGCGAAGCTACTACAAACACAATCAAGTATTTCAACGCTTCAAGGTCAAATTAGTGCCAAACGGCAAGAAATCAACATTCTTCGCCAGAAAGTTTCGGCTGAGGCCGTGCACTTGTTTATACAAGGAGGATCGATTCCTTCATGGTTTGTTGTCGCTCAAGGGAACCCCAGTTCCATCGAAGTGGTTCAAGAAGACGTATCTACGGTATCTTCAATTCAACAGCAGGCAGTCATCCAGTATCAATTGGCACAGAACCAGCTGAAGGTCCAGGTCGGTGATCTTCATAAGTTAGAGAACCAGCAGCAGTCGATAGTGTCTGCAGCTCAAAATTATCAAGCAAAAGTACAAGCTGACATCGCACAAGCACAGAGCCAGCTCTCATCGGCAAGCTCACAAGTCCAGGTCTTAGTTGCTCAACAGGAACAACAAAAAGTGCTAGCTGCTCAACAGGCTGCTCAACAGGCAGCAGCTCAGCAGGCAGCTCAACAGGCAGCTCAGCAGGCGGCAGCTCAACAGGCGGCAGCTCAACAGGCTGCTCAACAGGCAGCAGCTCAACAGGCAGCTCAGCAGGCAGCTCAGCAGGCAGCAGCTCAACAGGCAGCTCAGCAGGCGGCAGCTCAACAGGCGGCAGCAAGTAACGACCCACTGCCAGGGCAAGGCACTGGGAACTCAAATCCAAGTCCTCCAGTAGCTCCGAGTGGGTATGCAAACCCACTTAGAGCAATTAGCGGACTAATTTCAGAGAGGATCGACCAAGGCGTTGACTACAACGGTTCAGGACCGATATATGCACTAGGTGACGGTGTCGTACTGAATACCCATAATAGCGGTTGGCCTAATGGAATCTATATTTCCTACCGTTTGACCAACGGTCCAGCAGCCGGAGACGTTGTCTATGTAGCAGAGTCCGTCAACCCTACCGTCACGCCGGGCCAATCTGTAACGCCGAACACTGTAATTGGCACCCTCTATAACGGCTCGACTGGAATAGAGACCGGATGGGCAAATCCAGGTGGCAACGGTACGACCATGGCTGCAATTTACGGGCAGTTCTATGGAACCAACTCAACTGGATTTGGATATAACTTTTCACAGTTGCTTTCTTCACTTGGTGCACCAGGAGGCATTCTGCAAAACAACCCACCTACAGGTTCCGTTCCATCTAATTGGCCACAGTGGTAACAGCTAAACTCCTCGTCTTGTATCTGCCAGAGCTGAACCGTTGCTCACAAGCAATCTTTGGCAAGCATCATAAACGTTCCTTGCAGGGTTCTCATCTATTGCAGAGCGTAATTCGCAAGAGAGTCATTCTCACCACACCAAGCGTTGCTAGTGCAAGCACTGGACTGATCTGCACTGTTCAGATGATGAGTCAAGCCATTATCTGAACTGCTGCCTGTACCTAATAGCAAGGGACGAAACAGGCATTAGTCTCAACTAGACCAGGAATGGCAATATCCGACCATTCAGTCCCGGACGTTTTTAGCAACATTGTCGTCTCTGTCTACTCGGAATTTGGATAATTCCTTGCACTCGGTCCACCTGATATAGCCCCTGTTTGTTTGAAAAGTCAATTCGGACGCGTCATAGACATGGAGAAAGCGACGAGCGACTTCACCATTGCTAAGAAATCTTAGTGCTTGAGGTCGATCCATTTGCGATCGAGGTCAGCAACGCTCGGACATCCAAGAAGGATCAGCGTCCGTTCGATGTCCGTTCGGAAGATATCCAGAATTCGCGCTACTCCGGCAGCACCAGCTGCTTCCAACCCATAGAGGTACGGACGACCAATGAGCACTGCGTCGGCTCCAGCGGCGAGGGCTTTGACCACGTCGCTGCCGCGTCGCACTCCGCCATCGACCAGTACGGTGGTAGCGGATCCGACCGCGTCTGCTATCTCAGGCAGAACAGACATTGTCGCCGGTGCGCCATCAAGCTGGCGGCCACCGTGATTGGACACGATCACTCCATCGCACCCGGAATCCACGGCGCTGCGGGCATCGGTAGCGGAGAGTACTCCTTTAACGAGCAACGTGCCCTTCCACCGTTCGCGGATCTCGCTGATATCCTTCCACGTGAACGGTGAGCCACCAGCAGCTACCAAACCGACGGTTGGTCCTGGTGGACGCGGACTTCTACGAGCAGCCAGGGTTGCCGCAGCCATCCGCGCTGCCCAGGCCGGCCGGCCGGCAATCTGCAGAGCCAGTGTGGTGGCGGATCGGACATCGACCCGGTGTCCGATCGAGACACCGTTTCGGCGGTCACGTTCCCGATTACCTAGAGCGGGAGTATCAAGGGTGACGACCAGAGCCGTGTAGCCACCGCTTGCCGCCACCCGCTCGACCAGTCCTTCCCATTCACTACGCCCCTTTGGAGAGTAGAGCTGGAACCACATCGGTGTCTGGGAGGTATCCTCTCCATTAGCCACCGCTTCTAAAGAGACACCGGCCACCGCGCTAAGAACCGACACCACACCCCGGGAGGCTGCCGCTTGAGCAACACCTTTAGGACCGTCTGGGTGCATAACGTTGACCAGACCACAGGGAGCCAGAATGACCGGCATGGCAAGGGGGGTGCCGAAGAGTTCGATAGCGAGATGCGGTTCGGTGATCTGGACACCCATGCGAGGGAGGAGGCCGATGCGTCTGAACGCGCTAATGTTCTCAGTCATAGTGATCTCGTCGTCAGCTCCACCATCGACGTAGTCGAATAGAACCCGAGGCACTGCTCGTGCCGCGAACTTCCGAGCATCCTCGACACTGGCTATTCGAGATGGATTTACCAATACAAACACCTCTCTGAGTACGATCGTTCGAGACCATCTCGGGTTCTGCCGCTACCACTGCTGGTCAGGGCGACCTCAGCGCCGTATTGCGGTACTCCAGAGCGAACGATCTTATAGCGGGTCAGATAGAGACACATAGGTATCCTTCGTATTGGTAAAGAGAAATCTCTGATCCAAGTCTACCAAAATATGGAGCACCGTAGTAGATCGTTGGTTCCTAGCGGCTCAGGCAGACATCTCTGTTACCGCTAGTCACCACTTGGTTTAGACGACGCACCTCCACAGAGCCGAACAGCAAGGTTTCCCACAACGTGGCCGCCAAGCCTGACACGATTACTTCTTGCGCTTTACGCCTTTCTCGTCTGGCATACGAGACCGTGTCGGACATTTCAAAACTTCAAAGGTCATGATGAAAAGCCAGTGCACCCGTGTGCTAGGAGAACCCTTTGGGCAAAATCGCCTCAATGAGATGGGGACCTGATTCAGAATATGCCCTACGGAGCTGTATCGCCAACTCCTCGGGCGTGTTCACCGAAACTGCATCGACACCAAAGCCGTTTGCTATCGACACAAAATCAAGCATTGGCGGAAATAGCTGGAACATTGAACGTGATCGACTTCCTGCGGTGGTGCTCACTCGATCGAGTTCGAACTCAAGGATAGCGTAACTCTGGTTGTTTAACAAGACTGTCGTTACATTTAGATTCTCCCTCGCCTGGGTCCACAACGACTGTATCGTGTATAGAGCCGAGCCGTCAGCCTGGAGGCAGAGTATGTTTTGATCTGGTGCGGCCACTGCTGCTCCTGTTGCCACAGGTAATCCCTGACCAATTGATCCCCCAGTTAAGCACATCCATGTATGTGGAGGAGCTCCTTGAGTTGAACCCGGAGCGGACAGACTACCGGTGTTGCCTTCGTCGGAGACGATCGTTCCTTCCGGAAGTGTAGCGCCGATGACAGCGGCCACAGCGGTGGCGGTCAGGGGTCCGCTAGGGATCTGCGGGCTAACAAAATGCTGAAGGGTGGGAACAGTTTTTGTCACCCCAAGGTACTCTACGAGTGCGTTCAGGACCTCTGAAGCGTCTTCCGACGGGCCAGCAAGGACCTGAACGTCACAGTCAGGAGGTCTGAAGAGACTCGGACTGTTCGGATATGCAAAAAAAGACACGGGATCGGACGCTCCCACCAGGACTAGGTGTTTGCACCCAGCCAGCTGCGTTTGTGCGAACTCGCCGAAATATGCCAGTCGGTCTATCGGTACGATTCCAGCTCCACGGTCCATTACCGCCGGGAAGGTTTCGCTTAACAACTTTGCGCCAAAGCTGTTAACGATCCTGCTCGCTGCCAGAAGTCCTTGCCTACTCAACGCCGATCCACCGAGTAAAAAGGTGGTTGGCTCAGCCGATCTGAGCATTTTGGCGACGATGTTGAAGGTGAAACCCCTCGTCTCGTCGTCTGTGGGACGCGTAGTTAGTTCGATTTTCTCGTCTATTTGGCCGTGATCGTCCGGCCTCGCACCTTGGCTCCACGAGTAGTCGGCCGGAACAATCAGGGTGGACACGCCCCGGGGAGCCGATACGGAGGCTCGGTAGGCGTCGATAGTATCAGATACTATCGAGCCGAGTCCGCCTGCTGTCGTAACTAGTTTTGAAACACTTCTGGCAACCGCTTCAATGTCAGAGGCAAGTGGTGGGTCGAAGTGACGGTGATACGTGGCGTGGTCACCGACGACGTTGACTATCGGACTCCGGGCCCGTTTTGCGTTATGGAGATTGGCCAGTCCGTTGCCCAGTCCCGGCCCTAGATGGAGCAGCGTCGCAGCAGGTCTCTTGGCGATCCGGCCATAACCGTCAGCCGCTCCGGTAGCAACACCCTCGAACAGAGTGAGCACGCCGCGCATCTCCGTTACAGAGTCCAGCGCTGCTACGAAATGCATCTCAGAAGTTCCTGGGTTGGTAAAGCAGACATCCACCCCGAGTTCGACCAGAGTGCGGAGGATCGCTTGTGCACCGTTCATTAGATCACCTTTTCGGGGTTGAGGATCCCTTTGGGGTCAAATGCCTGCTTTATCCGTCTCATCAGCTCAAGCTTATTTGGATCCTCAAGTTGGCTCAGGTACTTGCGCTTCTCACTGCCGATACCGTGCTCGGCCGAGATTGATCCACCAAGTGTCAGTCCGAGGTGTAGCAGTTCCATTACTACTTTATCACGCAGCTTGGGATCTGGTTGATAGATAGAGAAGTGCACATTTCCATCACCCACGTGTCCTACGCCAGAGATAAATGTAGCGCTGGTTTGGGCGATTCTTTGCGCTTCGTTAAGGTACCTCGGAATCTCCGAGCGAGGGATTACGACGTCGACAATATCGTTTGCACCATGCTCCTTGCTCACCCAAAATGCAGCTTCGCGTGCCTCAAGGAGTTTTGCTGCGGACGGCTCCGGTAGGAGGTACACCTCAAGGGCACCACAGGAAAACAGTAGCTGAGACAGAGATGTGGTTTCAGCCTCCAGCGTTTGAAGGTCCATCTCCTCCAAGATGATGAAGAGGTAAGCAGTGGCGGACTCTTTGATCTTGGGTGAGACCCCAAGATTAAGGCCGACCTTGGTGCTCATAGCTGACAAGCCGAGCGTGTCGATGTATTCGAGTACTAGCGGAGTCGTTCCGTTCGCGAGAATTGCGGGGATGGAGCTGGAGATATCTTCTATGTGGAGGAATGGCACAAGCATGGTCTTTGAATACTTTGGCCTTGGGTATACCCGGACGGTCACCTCGGTCACAAGCGCTAGGGTACCTTCTGAGCCGATCACCAGTTGGGTCAAGTCATATCCGGAACTGGACTTTACGTACTTACCACCACTACGGATAACCTCGCCGGTAGCTAAGACGAACTCAAGCCCGAGCACTTGGTGGCGCGTTACTCCGTATTTTACAGCTCTCATCCCTCCTGCGTTCGTAGCGACGTTGCCCCCAATACTTCCAGATAGTTCCCCCGGAAAGACCGGATAGACCAAACCATGGCCAGCTAGGACCTCATCAAGAGCCCCAAGCGTAACCCCAGGTTCAACTACCGCTACGTTGTTTACCTTATCAATCTCCAAGACGTTTGTCATTCTTTCGAAAGAGACGACGACCCCAGACTCGTGAGGTATTGCTCCGCCACTGAGACCGGTGCCAGAACCGCGGGCAGTTATGGGCACGGACAGCTCGTCGGCGAGGCGCACCACCGCTATGACGTCGGCGGTCGACTCTACAAAAATGACTGCCTTGGGTATTTGAGGAGTTGCGGTCAGTGCCTCGTCGTGAGAGTAAGCTTCACTGATGCCATTACCACTTCGGACTTTGTCTTCACCTAGCAGCAAACTCAGTCGACTGATCATCTCATTTGTGGATGCGTTACCTGTCATAGTTATAACATGAACGTTAGGCGTTGACATTACCAATGTCAACGCGCCTAGATGTCCCAAAGAGGCGGCACTTGTCTCGGGCGATCGACACCTTCTCACATAAGCAATAGAACTACACCCAAAAATACAGCTAAGCCAGTGATCAGTCTCTTGGCAATGGAACCTTCTCTGAGAACGACCGCCCCGAAGATACTAGCAAAGATTACACTGGTCTCCCTAAGGGCGGACACTTCAGCTAATGGAGCTCGATTTTGGGCCCAAACTACAATGGCGTATGCAACTACGGAAACTCCTCCAGCGCCAAAACCAAGTAGCAACTTCCTTGTCGAGATCTTCTTTCTCCATATCCGTCTGCACTTTGGAGACAACACTATGGTCACTAGAGTCCCTTCAACCGCCATGAGCAGACCCACATAGCTCAAAGGATCTTCACCCCGCCTTGAAGCAATACCGTCGACTAATGAGTAAGAGGCGATCATCACTCCAGTTAACAACGCAAACATGAACGACGATCTATCGGCGACCTGTTTATTTTTTCCAATATTCGAAAGTGACATAACCGCCAACGCAACTACTGCAATCCCGATCAGCTGCAATAGTGGAAGAGATTCACCAGTAATGACAGTTGCTCCTATCGTTACGAGCGGAGGTGCCATGCCCCGTGCGATAGGATACACCTTACTTAAATCTCCATATCGATATGAATTTAAAAGAAACACGTTATATGCAATATGGATACAGGCAGATAGAGCCAACAATGTCCACGGAAATCTTGACGGAACTCCAACAAATGCAACGAGGGACACTCCAAAGAACGCCACCGATGCATTAATAAGCCAAAATCCTAAGGTTTGATCGTCAATGAGCTTTGCCATGAAGTTCCAAGTGGCGTGCAAAACAGCCGCAATTAGAACCAGAAGTAGAATCGTAGTTGATCCATTCCTACCAGAAACTGCAACTACTAATGCTTCAACCATGGCAAGGGCACTTACATCCGGCGCACCTATGAATCCTACAGGAACAAAACCTTCGATAAAACACAGATGGAGGTATCTTCTCAAAGCCAAATTGACTCATTGAAGATACCTCCAATCACCCTTGCAGGTCCTGTCTAAATCATAGACATAAACGTCCTAGGACTCAACTCTGTGCTCATCCAGCACACCAGTGCGATGTCTTTGAACCTTTCTAAAATAGACAGCTCCCAAGACAAGTACCAGTCCTACAAAGATTATGCCGCCCCATGCGTCCACACCGGGACCGTAGATGGCAGATCTTGGCCACAAAAGGTTCAGTGCCATAACCACACCGTAAATCGCCGCAAAGCCATTTACAAGGAAGCCCCAACCTCTCATGTGAAACAGTCCGCCGTCACCTTTGTCTGCTGGCCATCCTTTCAGTCGCTTTGACAACAAAGGTATAGTGACCAAGAAATAAGCAATGTAGATGAGCACAACCGCGACGCTGGTAACGATAGTGAACAGCTGCGGTTTCCCGATATTTACGAGCAGTATCAGAGCAGCAAACAAACCACTCACGATCGAAGGCACAACTGGGCTTTGAGCTCGAGTTGAAACATGAGCCAACTTAGATCCAAAAGGCAAATTATTGTCACGCGCCATCGTGAACGTCATTCGGATTGTACCAGTCTGAATCGCTAGCGTACATACCGATATTGCTACAGCTACATCGACAAGTAACAACTTACCAAGACCACTTCCAAGAGCAGCCTCAATGATATATGGAAGACCACCTACACCTAACTTTGCAGGATTTAAAGTTGGAGAGGCCAACAGGGCAAAAACGAGGATCAGCAGTCCACCGATACCTCCTGCAAGCAAGGAGGATACGATCGCTTTGGGAGCCCGCTTTCTAGGATCTTTCGTCTCTTCTGCCAATGATCCAGCTGTATCAAAACCGTACATTACATACGCAGGCATGATGATTGCCATCATCAGACCAGCTCCATACCCAAAGGTTGAATATCCAGGAAGACCAGGTCCGGTGCCCTCAGACTTCAGAAATATCGAAGGGCTGTTGTGCACGTGCGTAGCCAAAAGTACCACAAACAGGGTGACACCTACGAGTTCGGCAGCCACTCCCACATTGTTTACCAAGGACATGACTCGCACGCCAGCGGCGTTCAAGATAGTTGTAATTGTAAGTATCACTACACCAAGAAAGACCGCATTTTGACTGGTATTCTTGAATACCTCAAACCCTGACCACACCGGCGGCAGCACAATCTGAAGTGCAATTGCAACCGCTGCCAGTGTCACCACTGATCCAATCAACATGGTCCAGCCTGTTACCCATGCCACGAGAGATCCGCTGAGCTGTTTAGACCATTGATACACTGAACCCGCTATGGGGAATCGAGCGCTCAACTCCGCAAAACAAAATGCCACAGCCATCTGGCCCAAGAAGACAAATATCCATGCAAATACTATGGGCGGACCGCCAAATCCATACCCAAATCCGAATAGTTCGAACATTCCCGTGAGCACCGAGATATAGCTATATCCAGCGGCGAACGCCGAGAAGGTCCCCAATGACCGATGAAGTTTCTGTTGATAACCAAAGTTAGCAAGATCATCCGAATCAATCCTGTGCTGATCTGTCTCTATATTTTCCATCCCCCACCTATCTACTTGTGCTCGTGATAACGATAATCTCTTGAACTTGCAGTCAAATGGATCAGACAGAGACATACAGTCTCCGCGTAACGTAGAGCAAAACCCAGACAAAACGACTGAGATCTATCACGGTTACTTATACAATTCATTTGAATGTTGAACGAATTATACGACTTCGTTACATGAGCGTCAACCAATTTTAGAAAGTTTTCACGCCATTAATCTTAAACTGGTCTTCTACAAGGCGATTTAAGCACGTCAGATAGGTAAACCAGATATCCTTATCTTTGTAACCTAAAACTCACATTGCTCACCAATGTGTCGAATATCCACTTGCAACTTTCAATGGACAGATCGTTGACTTTTTGGTTGACATAAGATGGTATCCGCTCCAAGGGCGTAGTTCCAACTACTGCCACAGGAGTCATACCGGCAGATCTAGCGGCAGAGAAACCCGCCATTGAGTCTTCAAACACGACAATATGTTCCGGTTGTATAGTTCCATCCAAATGTGCAAGAGCCTTTAAATATCCCTCAGGATCAGGTTTACCATTAGTAACGTCTTCTCCAGCGATAACAAATTGCATGATGTCATACAAGCCAACACTTCTGAGGGCCATGTCGACTTCCTCGTGAATGGCTCCAGTTACTACACCCACAGGTACCTGCTCAGCTAGTCGTAGCACAAGTTCAACAGCCCGCTTATCTATACGAGGACACTTCACAATGGCCTCTTGATATCTTCGCACCTTCTCTGCCAAGATCATCCTCTCGGTACCTTTTGGAAGACCTTGTGACAAATCTGTCACGTGACGCACAATCTCAATATCGCTGAGCCCTGCCAGATGCGCATAGTAATAGGTCTCCGACATATCAAAATCAAGCTTCTCCAAGAAAACCTCTCGGAACAGATCAAAAAGCAAGGACTCGTCATTCGATAAAGTACCGTTAAAGTCAAATAATACGGCTTGAGTGATCAACTAGGCTCCATCTTTCATATCGACATACGAAACGCTTCTCTGCTGCAAATACCTTGCCGGCTCTGTACTCACTCAACTTCCCAAGTCGCTAAGTATTGTACGAAATATGGGAGAGTTCAGCTCCTCTTCAGCCCGAACATACTTCTCCATACCCCACTCCCAAAAATCAAAGTCGATCGTGGCAATGGCCTGCTGTATAGAGGCCCAAAGTGTCCATCCATACTTGGACATTAAGCCCCAAGCTCTAGCTCTGGCAACCTTTTCTTTTGTGATGACACCGTAATAAAGTTCGACGAGTCTTACAAGTGACGCCTCATCAAGATTTGACTCACTCCAAATATTTCCAAGTTCAAAACTTGGTTCGTTGTTTCCTGAGTATTCGTAGTCGATTATCCAAATGCGATCACCATCGTCGATAAAGTTCTCTGCCAGAAGATCGTTGTTACACGGAACTAATCTCTCGGGTTTATGGGTCATAGCCCTTTCGAGTTCAGTAACTTTTTCGAGATACGACAGATAACGCTGAGGCAGCCTGAAACCTCTCTCCTGCACAATCCTTAGGTAACCTCGCTGGATCTCGAACATATTAAATCGTCCATTGAAGCTTGGTCCACTGTGCAACTTTGTGCAGCTCGCAACGATACGCTCTAACACTCTTGGGTCCCTAAGGTCCATGGAGCTTAAAGTCTTCCCCACCACAAATCCGACAACCAGTCCGATGGGATCCAACGAACGGCCATACACCGGAACTCCCGCTCCCGATTTAAATGCAGCAACTGAGTTGTAGAACTCTTGTTCCCTGTCTATCGCCAACAACGACGCATCTTGGGAAGAGATCCTCACCACGAGACGCTTGTCCTCGAAGTCCACAACATAGTTCACGTTGGTGAGACCTCCAGAAAGAGGTTCATACTTTATTATGTATGCCTCTTTAGAAAATACGTTCTTAAGCACAGAGGTGATTACCTCAAGTTCCCAAGGATCATTAGCAGAGACAGACATCAAGCACTCCCCCACTTTCTCGTCTACAACCACCAAAGTAGCTAAACTATCAGAAAACCTCAATCAATCGATAAGATGAGACAAATATTAGCAACCAATCGCGTGTGCCGCTAGCCACTGCTCAACCAAATAATCTCTACAAGTCTCCAGACAAGTTCAGTTTAAGACCTATGAGATATCACGACTACAATACTAGCTCTTTATTTGTTGGGTCAATTGAAGTTACAGACCACGTAATGATCAGGTTATATGATGTTCACAAAACCAGTAATGGATAGATATTCCTAACTTTCGTGACATAAAGTTTCAGATAGTATATAGTGGACCAGAAATATCTATTTGGCCAACCTAAACTTCTGAAGGAGAGTGTTCTTGTGCCAGGTTCCGATCTACCAAGCTCAGCAAAGGTTGTAATCATCGGAGGAGGTGTCGGTGGGACCTCCATTGCGTTTCATCTGGCACAGATGGGATGCAGCGACGTCATTCTTTTAGAAAGAGACGAATTAACTAATGGATCAACATTCCACTCAGCAGGGTTAGTGGGCCAACTTCGATCGTCCGTTACACTAACGGCAATGATGATGTATTCAGCCGAGTTGTATCGCGACTTAGCAAAAGATCCCGATCTTCACCCGGGTTGGGTAGAGTGCGGAGGCATTCGACTTGCAAGTACGCCCGCCCGGCTTGAAGAACAAAGACGTCAAGTCGGCTGGGCAAAGACCTTTGGACTGCCACTAGAAGAGATCTCTATAACCGAAGTTCAGGAACTATTCCCCTTGATCAACCCTGAAGGAATACTAGGAGCTACCTATCTCTCAACAGACGGCTATCTGGACCCTTCGCAGCTCACTCATGCCTTTGCGAAAAGTGCGAGAAGCGCTGGAGTTGAGATAAAGACAAAGACTCGAGTACTATCCATTGAGACGAAAGACAACAAAGTAGTGTCAGTAACGACCGACCGAGGAACAATCCAAACCAACGTTGTGGTGGATGCGGGCGGTATGTTCGCGGCAGAGATTGGCAGAATGGCCGGGGTTCGGATCCCAATAGTCCCAATGTCACATCAGTACTTGGTTACTACGGGATTCAGAAAAGATCACGATGAAAGGCGACTTCCAACACTCAGAGATCCAGATCTTTTAGTGTACTTTAGAGAAGACGGCGAGGGACTCGTCATGGGCGGATACGAAAGACACTCAAGAGCATTTGCATTGGATGAGTCACTTGTAGATAGCATCCCTCAGAACTTCAACGGTCAGCTGCTTCCCGAAGACTGGGAAAGATTTGAGGAGATCACCCATAACTCCATAGTAAGAGTTCCGAAAATGGCCGAAGTTGAAATTCGCAAACTCATAAACGGACCAGAAGCTTTCACTCCTGACAACGAGTTCTGCCTCGGGGAAAGTGATGTCGAGGGCTTCTTCGTGGCAGCTGGGTTCTGTGCCCATGGCATCGCGGGAGCAGGAGGCATCGGAAAGGTGATGGCTGAATGGATACTTGATGGGGAGCCAAGTATGGATCTATGGGAGATGGACGTAAGACGTTTTGGAAAGCAGTATCAATCTCCACGCTATACCTTCAAAAAAGTCACTGAAAACTATGAGACATACTACGACATCCGCTATCCAAACGAGGAGCGACTTGCAGGAAGACCGCTACGTAAATCACCAATATACGATTGGCACAAGGAATACAAGGCTGTCTTTGGCGAGAAGTCTGGATGGGAGAGAGTCAACTACTACGATCACAATACAGACTCAAGCTTCGATAAGTTCAAGCCTAGAGGATGGGCGGGAGAGAATTGGTCATCTGCGATAGCGCAAGAGCATCTAGCAACAAGACGCAGCGCTTGTCTTTTCGACGAAACGTCGTTTTCAAAGTTTGAAATCTTCGGACCTGGCGCATCAAGCTTCCTAGATGTTATGACTGACAATAACGTCACAGGCGCTATCGGTAAGATCACCTACACCCAGATGCTCAATCGTCGGGGCGGAATAGAAAGCGATTTCACTGTAACTCGGTTGGACGAAGATCGATACATGATAGTGACGGGAACGGCTTTCGGTGCTCACGATATGGGCTGGATTCGCAAACACCTACCCAAGGACAACTCGGTCTTTATGGAAGATGTAACCTCTAAGTATGCTTGCATCGCCATTTGGGGACCAAACTCACGTACGATACTTTCCACGCTTACCCCATCATTATTAGACAACAAGAGCTTCCCATACATGACAGCTCAAGACATCACCGTGGGAGATATTCCCCTGCGAGCATTGCGCGTCACCTTCGTAGGCGAGTTAGGTTACGAACTTTATTGTCCAAGTGAATTTGGAGCTACCTTGTGGCAGACACTTATAGAAGCGGGTCAACCACACGACTTGGCGGTAGGCGGCTACCGAGCTATCGACTCTCTCCGACTCGAAAAGGGCTACCGTACATGGGCATCCGACATTGATGGTGATTCTAATCCTTTTGAAGCTGGTTTAGATTTTTGCGTCAAACTCGACAAGAGATCTGGGTTCATAGGGATTGAAGCTCTTCGACGCTCTCAGGAGACAGGACTAAGGAAAAAGCTCAGCTGTATTGTACTCTCGGACCTAAATTCGGTGGTCTTAGGAAACGAACCCGTACGGGTTGGAGAGGAAGTCGTTGGAAGGGTCACTTCCGGAGGGATCGGTTATAGCATAGAACGTTCGATAGCATACGCTTACTTACCTCTTTCTCTCTCTAGTGTTGGGACGGAAGTAGAGATCTATATATTTGGAGAATGGATTCGTGGACAAGTATCTCCCGAACCGTTATTTGATCCGAAAAACGAAAGAATTAGAGGCATATATTAGAAAGACAAACGATCCTCGGAAAGGAGTGACGTGACTTCGATACAGACATCGCCAGAGGGTCAGGAACAAAACAGAGGTGGACATCACAAAGATCCGATATGCACGATATTGGATACTGTTGGGGATACCCCACTTATGAGAATTGAGGACATCTGGGTAAAGCTTGAATTTTTCAATCCTTCAGGATCCATTAAAGCTCGTATCGCCAAGTACATGATAGAAAAGGCCGAACAGGAAGGTCTCTTAAAACCTGGAGATACTATCGTGGAGGCAAGCAGCGGGAATACAGGAAACGCACTTTCCATGGTAGCTGCTGTAAAAGGCTACAAGATGGTAGTGGTTATGCCCACAGGCATGAGTCCTGAGCGTCTTGCTATGTCGCGGGCATTTAATGCAGAGGTGGTAACTGTTGGAGACTTTCATGTCAACGATGCTCTTGAGCTTGCCAAGGATCTCGGATCGCGACCAGGATATTTTTCTCCTTCTCAGTTCGAATCTGAATGGAATATAGAGGAAAACGAAAAAGTCTTTGGACCTGAGATCTTGGCTCAACTACCACCAGGAGTAGTGCCTGACTGCGTAGTAGGCGGAGTGGGTACAGGAGGCACCATAGTGGGGGTTGGAAGATATTTCAAGTCTATCAATCCATCCTGTAAAGTTGTTGCGGTCGAGCCTAATGAGTCGTGCACAATTATGTGTGGTGAGGTCGGTAAACACCGAATGGAAGGCATCTCTGACGGATTCATACCTGGCATTTTGCAACGTAATCTCGACACAATCTCCGAACTCATTCCTATCCAAAGTGAAGATGCAATCGCTGAGATGAAGCGACTCGCTAGCACCTATGGGCTTTTCGTCGGGCCGACTTCAGGGGCTCACCTTTTGGCGGCAAAACACCTCATGCAAACATACCCCGAGCTGCAGAATATTGTCACATTCTTCTGTGATGAGGGTGAAAAATACATAAACCAGTACTACCTATAAGACATGTCTCCTAGGAGTATCTAAGTGCAAAGGATGAACTAAGATGTCGTCGCCTAGAGACGCCGAGATATCGATAGTTGGCGGAGGAGCAATTGGCTGTGCTGTAGCGTACTACCTAGCGAAAGAGGGCTACAGAGATATTCAGCTTTTGGAACGTTCGGATATAGCTTCTCAGACCACTGCGCAAGCAGCTGGTCTCGTAGGCCAGGTTCGTTCCACCAAAGAGCGAACACTTTTGGCCATGGAGTCTGTACAGACCTTCTCGGGTTTGTTGCAAGCAACCGGCGTCAATCCAGATTGGACACAGACTGGAAGCTTAAGGTTGTCGCTGAATAGCTCAAGAGATGAAGAGTTCATCGCGTTAGAAAAGGTGGCTTCCTCGGTGGGGCTAGAGGTGCAGTTTCTAAGCAAAAACCAACTTGAAAATTTGTTTCCTTATGTCAAATCCCAACGCGTCACATCCGCCCTTTGGTGTCCAAGCGATGGCTACTTACAACCCAATAGTTTAACGAACGCCTATCTGTCAGGAGCTAGAACTTTAGGAGTTACGGTAGCTACACACTGCGCTGTGCAAGGAATTGAATTAAAAAATGGCGCCGTAAATGCTATCAAGACAGATCAGGGTCGCATATCAACATCTATGGTCATCAACTGCGCCGGACCTTGGGCACGAGAGATAGCGATGATGGTCGGATTAGATCTTCCCATAGTTCCGCTACGACATGAGTACTTTATTACAGAAGACGTCAAGGGGTGGAACCCTCTGTTACCAGTCCTTCGAATACCTGACATTCGACTATACGTTCGGGCTGAGTTAAGCTCTATCCTTTGCGGAGGTTGGGAAGCTGAGGCTAGTTCACTTCCTCTCAGCAACCCATCGTCAACGTCGATGACTCCTGAAACTGACTACGGTGTTCTCAGTCAATTCCACACGGACCTTTCCAGCGTCATATCCGACATAGATGACATCGGTATCCGCTCTATCATGAAGGGGTATCCTACATTCACCCCAGACGGCCGTTTTATAATTGGACCAGCGAGATCACCTAAAGGTTTCATAGTGGCGGCAGGGTGCAACGCACATGGTGTCTCCGGATCTGCAGGTATTGCCAAACACGTTGTTGAATCGATAAGCGACAGTCCTTCTAGCTATGTACTTTCCCTCTCGCCGACGCGCTTCGAGAACCAAGTGATCAATAATCAGGAGCTAGAACGACGAGCGCGTTCCCACTATGAAAACTACTATTCAAACTCACTTCTTCCACCTAGCTGAACGTACTCCAGGCAGAGAAGGCGGCTAGATGTCAGGCTTTGAAACGGCCTTCACCTCCAATGCGCCCAAGAAAAACTTGGTAATCATTTGAACAGAGTTAGACCATGTACAGTCCCAGTTCCACAAAAACGAAGGTTCGATAACTATCTTTTACCGACGTCGAACCCATATCTCTAAAGTGTCATCATGCATGCGAGAATTCTGACGCCAGCTCAGAACTATCATTCCTAACCGTCAGTTGGCAACAAGCGACGATGTCGTAGCAAAGTCGCCTGTCTTTGCGCGATATCCAGAGCAAAGAGATGATTACTATCGAGGTCTTGCCACCGGGGCGCATGCCAAGGATCACAGGTTTTACAGATGTGTTATCACCTGCTTCTTGTGTCATCGACCTTGCGCGTCAGGATCGAATGTGACGGAAAAGCCAATCCACTCAACCACATAGCCTTTAGAAGCAGCTTAATAACTCGTAAAGTCTCTCCTGGTTAGGACACCCATAGCATCCCAAAATACAGCTTTGACATGGCCAAGTTTCACGAAAGTGCACCAAAGAGAACCAGGAGAGCGACTTCCGTCTAAAGTGGCGTTACATAGGCGCCAGTGAGTCCTCCATCGACCAAGAAGTTTGCCGCCGTAACAAAAGAAGCATCATCTGACGCTAAAAATGCAACTGCAGCTGCAATCTCCTCTGGTTCTCCAAAGCGTCCCATGGGAACATGTACAAGGCGCCGTGCCGCTCTTTCGGGATCCTTGGCGAACAACTCCAGAAGCAGCGGCGTCGCTATGGGACCTGGACTGATAGCGTTAACCCGTATACCAGATCTTGCAAACTGAACACCAAGTTCACGAGTCATAGCCAAGACACCTCCCTTTGAAGCTGTATAAGAGATTTGAGAGGTCGCTGCACCTACAGAGGCAACAAAAGACGCAGTGTTTATAATGCTCCCTGACTTTCGTTCCAACATATGCGGGAGTACGGCCTTGCAACACAGGTAAACCGATGTTAGATTGATCTCTTGCACCTTACGCCAAGCATCTAGCTCTGTCACCAATATCGAATCGTCATCTGGGGGAGATACTCCCGCGTTATTAAAAGCTACGTCTATCTTGCCAAATCGCGAGATCACCTCCGCAACCATGGCATCCACAGATTCCTTATCGGCTACGTTCACATGTACAAATGTTGCGCCGAGATCACTAGCCGCCAGTTCTCCGGATTTTGCGTCCATGTCCGCCAGTACCACAGTGGCACCTTCATCTATAAACCGTTTTACTGTCGCTTTACCGATTCCACTTGCACCGCCAGTAACAATCACAACGCGGCCGTCGAAACGCGAAATTGCCATATCTACCTCTCATAGCTCCGTATTAATAAAGACATTTTTAATCTCACAGAACGCATCTGTGGCATTTGGCCCAAGTTCTCGGCCAAGACCCGATTTTTTATATCCACCAAAGGGCGTCCAGTATCTTACAGACGAGTGCGAGTTCACAGAAAGGTTCCCTGATTCGACCCCTTGGGCCACGCGGATTCCTCTGCCTAAGTTGGAGGTCCAGATAGATCCAGAGAGACCGTACTCTGAGTCGTTCGCGATGGCAATTGCTTCATTCTCATCTTTAAAGGTCTGGACACTGACAACGGGGCCAAATATCTCATCGTGCAGTACTTTTGAGTTAGCGTCGGAAACCTGTATCACCGTTGGAGGGTACCAGTAGCCAGTGCCCGTTGGGCAGCTCCCTCGGAACAGTACGTTTTCCTCTTCGACATACGAATCGACTCTCTTACGATGAGATGCTGAGATCAAAGGACCCATCTCCGAGCTTTCAAGTTCAGGGTTTTCGACTCTGACTCCTTTGACCGCCTGTTCAAACTTCTCCATGAAGCTCTCAAAGATGCTTTCTTGAACCAGAAGTCTTGAGCGGGCACAACAATCTTGACCAGCATTGTCAAAAACAGAGTAAGGAGCCGTGGCTGCCGCTTTGGTCAGGTCTGCGTCTTCAAAAACTACGTTAGCACTTTTCCCGCCTAGTTCCAGAGTTACCGGTTTGATCTGAGGTGCCGCTAGAGTCTGAATCCTAACCCCTACCTCTGTAGAACCTGTGAAGACGACTTTCTTGACCAACGGATTTGTAACTATACTTTCACCTACTACCCGTCCGGCACCAGTTAGAACCTGAAATACGTTCTCAGGTATTCCCGCTTCATAAGCAAGTTCTGCAATTCTTAGTGCTGTAAGAGGGGTAATCTCTGCTGGCTTTAAAACTACCGAACATCCGGCTGCTAGCGCTGGCGCGAACCCCCATCCAGCTATAGGCATGGGGAAATTCCACGGTACGATTATTCCGACCACCCCAATTGGTTCTTTGAACGTAACGTTGATACCACCTTGGACCGGAATCTGAAGTCCATTTAGACGCTCAACGGCACCCGCATAGTAGTACAGAACATCTTTGACGTTGTTCGCTTCCCACCGAGCGTTGCTGATAGTATGGCCGGAATTCTTAACCTCGAGAAGCGCCAGCTCTTCGAGGTTCTCCTCAACTTTGCGTGCAAAGTTACGTAGCAGCTCAGCTCGCTTTCCAGGCGCTACCTTGCGCCAGCTTTCAAAACCACGCTGTGCCTGATGGATTCTTCTCTCGGTTTGCGCTACATCAAGTTCTTCGACTGTAGCAATAACCTCTTCAGTTACAGGACTAACAACCTCAAACAACATCTACATCCTCTCAAAACTTCGATACAACTCCCAGTCAGTGACCGTGCGATTATAGGCAGCCAACTCGACCTTTGCCATATTTGCATAGTGATCTCTCACCTCATCCCCAAACGTTCGCGATACGAACTCTGAGTTCAGCCAAAGGTCTAAGGCTTTCGTCATGGTATCTGGTACACGCTCCACCTCGGCCGCATAAGCGTTTCCTACTAAAGCTTCCTCCAGCGATAGTTCAGAGTCGACCCCATCCAAACCCGCCGCTATCATTGCAGCTACAACAAGATATGGATTAGCGTCTCCTCCAGGTACTCGATTCTCGATCCTCAAGGACTTTCCATGGCCAACCAAACGCATCGCGCAGGTTCGATTATCTCTTCCCCACGCAATAGCCGTAGGAGCGAAAGACCCTTCGACATAACGTTTGTAGGAGTTGATATTTGGAGCAAAAAACAATGAAACTTCACTAAGGTGTCTCAAAAGACCAGCGACAAAATGGGCTCCAAACTCACTCAACTCTCCAGAAACGCCGTCTTGGGCCATGACCATCTTTCCATCACTTGATCTAATCGACAGATGAGTATGACAAGACGAGCCTTCGCGCTCATTTACCTTGGCCATAAAAGTAAGTGATTTTCCAAAGCTGGAAGCAATCTCTTTTGCTCCAAGTTTGTAAAGGACATGATTGTCGCAGGTCTTCAACGCTTGATCGAAATGAAAAGCTATTTCGTGCTGACCGAGGTTGCACTCCCCTTTTATTGATTCAACTGTAAGGCCAGCTTTAGCCATCGCTAGTCGAATCTCCCTGAGTAGGGGTCCAACGCGATTGACTCCCATTATGGAGTAGTCAACGTTGTAAAGATTGGCCGGAGAAAGACTTCTATATCCTTGCCTCCACGCCTCCTCATAGGTATCGTTATAAACTATGAACTCCAGTTCAGTACCACAATGAGCTTCAAGTCCACGTTTTGCAAGTACGTCCAATTGTTTCTTGAGGATCTGTCGAGGCGATACGACAACATCGGATCCATCAAGCCACTGCACGTCAGCGATGACGAAGGCCGTCTTTGGCTGCCAAGGAAGATACCTAAGGGTCTCTAGGTCCGGCATCATTACAAAGTCTCCGTAGCCACTATCCCACGAGCTCATCGCATAGCCTGAGACCGTGTTCATCTCAACATCGACAGCAAGAAGATAGTTGCAGCCTTCCGTGCCTTGAGAAAAGATCTCATCAAGAAAGAACTCCGCCTGGATCTCTTTACCTGTCAGCCGTCCTTGCATATCTACGATTGCAACGGTAACGGTATCGATCTCACCGCTGGCAACATCGGTTCGAAGTTGATCAATTGATACGACTCCACCACCCTCGCCTGAGCTAATACTCAACGCTCCTCCTTTATCCACAAGATCCATCAAACATCTCTCGACACCTCTGCGAGGAGCATCGATCCGATGAACGAAGTGTACCACAAAGCAGTGAATAGAACTCAACCATTTAGCACAGTATTATCAACCATTTACGAATTTTCCACATTTATTCTTCGTTTTCAAGCCAAACTACTTCTAAACCTAAAGATTTACAAAGATGAAGACGAAGCCAGTTCAATTAAATCTCTCGCGTTCTAGCACTAATTGTTCTTGGGATTCCTATAGCTCTGGGAATGAAGTGACTCTGCAGAGCCAGTACTTGTGCACCTCATTAATGGAAATGTCCTATAGGTGAGAACCATCTCCATGGTAAAAAAGCCCCTCCTGTCGATGTCGTGCAAGTTCTCGTCGTGATATCGACATCTTATGCACTTCATCAGGTCCATCAGCAAGTCGTAAAGTACGCTGATGTGCCCACATCATCGCAAGAGGAAAATCATCAGATAATCCAGCCCCGCCGTGAGTTTGAATAGCCCGATCAAGAACTTGTAAAGCAACGTTTGGAGCGACAACCTTAATCTCCGAGATCTCGATACGTGCACCTTTATTGCCTACGGTGTCCATCAGATAAGCAGCATTGAGAGTCAGCAGCCTCGCTTGATCGATCTCGATACGCGACTGCGCTATCCAGTTCTGAATCGTCCCCTGTTCGCTCAACAACCTTCCAAATGCGCTACGCCTCTCGGCTCTCTTACACATAAGATCAAGAGCTCGTTCCGCAGCACCTAGAGAACGCATACAATGATGAATTCTGCCTGGGCCTAAACGCGACTGCGCTATTTCAAAACCGCTTCCTTCCTCGCCTAAAAGGTTTCCCTTCGGCACTCTTACATTGTCAAAAGTCACCTCACAGTGTCCCTCTCGGTCATGATATCCAAATACGGGAAGCGATCGCACCACATTGACACCAGGAGTATCCATGGGAACTAAAATCATGGACTGCTGTTTGTACGTAGACTTGTCCGCGTCGGTCTTTCCCATTACGATAGCTACCTTGCACCTTGCAGAAGCTGCGCCAGAGATCCACCACTTACGTCCATTGATTACATAGTCATTACCGTCCCGTTGAATTGAGCACTGAATATTGGTTGCATCCGAGGATGCGACATCCGGTTCAGTCATTGCAAAACATGACCTAATCTCTCCGTTCAACAATGGAGCAAGCCACTGTTCTTTCTGGGCTTCAGTGCCGTATGTCGTCAAGATCTCCATATTCCCCGTGTCAGGAGCCGAGCAGTTCATCGCTTCTGGGGCAAGAAAACTCATACCCGAGAGTTCGGCCAATGGCGCGTAGTCGAGGTTTGATAGACCATCTGTCCACTGAGTTCTATGTGGGAGAAAAAGATTCCAGAGTCCCAATCGACGAGCTTCAGACTTCAGGTCTTCAATAACTGCTGGATCGCCATGAGGATCGCCAAGTTCAAGCATCTGAGCACGATAGATCTCTTCGGCAGGGAGAATCGCATCTCGAAGAAACGAGACCAACTTCGATCTGTAGCGCTGTGCCGTATCACTAAGTGTAAAGTCCATGCGATCTCCTCCAGATGGTGTCATCTCTGGTATGAAACTATCAGAGATGACAGAAAATCTTTAGTCACTTGGGTAAGAATCAATATGTGAACGAAGAATAGAAATGGGGTTAAATCGATGCCAAGCTACGAGGATCTTGTAAAACAGTTAACCTCTAAAGGCGGACCCTTTGAAATAGCCACTGAAGAGGTTTTCGGACGGCCAATGAAGGTCTTTAAAGATACTCCTCCAAGTCTCAACTCCTTACTAGAGCTTGCTCGCAGCCACGGAGAGTCTCCTTTTTTGATCTACCAAGATCGACGACTTAGTTTTTCTCAAGTGTTAGAAAGCGCAGATCGTCTTGCAACTGCACTGTATAAAAACTTCCAAGTAAAACCTAAAGATCGCGTGGCCATCGCTATGCGCAATGTACCGGAATGGATAATTAGTTTTAAGGCCGTCGTCTCTTTAGGATGTACAGTTGTACCTTTAAATTCATGGTGGACTACTAAGGAGCTACGCTATGGGCTTGGCAACTCTGGAGCTCAAGTCATACTGTGTGACGAAGAACGGGCACGTAGATTAATTGAACCGGGACCGTCGGCCGACCCTTACAAAATCATCGCTCTTGCTTCTAAGGATCCTTATACACGGGAAGTTTTCTCATTCGAAACGCTCTTGAAAGAGGAGATAGATCTTCCACCCATAGACATCTCGCTAGATGACGACGTGACGTTATTTTACACGTCGGGCACAACCGATAAGCCTAAAGGGGCGGTCTCGACAAATCGTTCAACTATCTCTGCGCTTATGGGATTTTCGCTACGCAGCACCATCAACGACATTGTGAATCCCACGCTATCTCCACTGGAGTTTCCCCCCAGTGTGCTGGTTGGAGTTCCCTTGTTTCACATAACTGGTTTTATCGTAATGCTCTCGGCCTTTATCTCTGGATCAAAACTTTCTCTAATGCATCGCTGGGACCCAAACGATGCACTCAGAATCATTGAAAAAGAGTCCGTCACCAACTTTGTTGGAGTTCCAACGATGTCTTGGGATATATTGGAAGCTTCCAGACAAAGTCCTCGAGACCTATCTTCACTTCAAAGCATCGGCGGTGGGGGATCACCCGTTCCTCCTAAGCTCGTAAAGCGCATCTCAGAAGAGCTAAGGTCTACCACTCCCGGATTTGGTTATGGACTTACAGAGACAAACGCATTTGGACCTGCAATAGGAGGCCAGGATCTCATTTCACATCCGACCTCCACTGGGCGAACGCTTCCAATAGTTGAACTAAAGATCATAGGGACTGATGAGAGGAGTTTGGCGGCCAACCAAGAGGGCGAGATCTGTATAAGCGGTGTACCACTTGCTCAGGGATATTGGATGGCAGAGAGTCAGTCCATAGAAGCGTTTCCTGAGGGGTGGCTACACACAGGAGACATAGGATATCTAGACGAAGACGGGTATCTGTACATAAAAGATCGAGTCAAAGACATGGTGATCCGAGGTGGGGAAAACATATTTTGTGCGGAGGTCGAGGCGGCAATCTACGAACATCCAAATGTGCACGAGGCCGCCGTTTTTGGAGTACCCGATCGTCGTCTAGGCGAAAGAGTTGCAGCTCAGATCTGCGCCAAGAAAGGACAGCAGCTAAGTGTGCAAGAGTTACAGTCATTCCTGGCTGCAAGACTTGCATACTTCAAGATCCCCGAGTTATACAACATAACGGAAGAGCCTTTAGCACGAGGTGCAACTGGGAAGATACTCAAGCGAGAGATAAAACAGCAGTTCCCTTCTTTCCTAAAACACAGCAAACTTGACACGAGTAATGACGAGTAACACTACCCAACACCTCTCGCTTGTCCTGGCGATTGTTTTACCACTACTATCTCGACGTCGGATCGTAGAGTTTTTCGCTCCTGCTTGACCGACAACATAAATTAGCGATCCAGCAACACCGCACCATATAGGCTAACAACATGGCTACTTCGCTCATTGGAACCCGCGTCAGAAGAGTAGAAGACCCCCAACTCTTACGAGGCGGGGGGAGTTTTGTCGACAACGTGCAAATTGATGGTTCACTTCATCTACTTTTTTTCCGTTCTGAGGTCGCTCGAGCCACGATCAAAGAGATAAACCTCAAGGAGGCGCAAGCCGTCCCTGGTGTTGTTGCACTTTTTCGAGCCGAGGACCTCAATATTCCACCGCATCACAGTTTTTTTCCACTTAATAACGATATAAAGAGACCTCCATTGGCAGTAAAAGAGGTAAATTTTGTCGGAGATCCCATTGTCGCTATAGTCGCCGAGTCGAAACAGGCTGCTCAGGACGCAATGGATCTCATCGAGGTCTCTTATGAGTACCTACAACCCGTGATTGGCGTAGAAAGCAGCGTGGCTGCAGGCGCACCACTTTTAAATGAGCATGCTCCTCGAAACGTCGCGCAAGGTTATCGCGACCCGCTATCTGACAAAGTTCTTGACGACGCTGAGATCGTTGTAAGAGCTCGCTTTGTAAACCAAAGAGTGGCTGTGGCTCCTATGGAAGGCAATGCGATTCTTGTAGATCCAACTCCAAAAGACGACAGATTTGTCGCGGAGATCTGGGTATCCACACAGATGCCCCATTACTTCGCAAACTTAGTCGCTAATGTTTTTGGCATAGAGCCGCACCGTCTCCATGTAATCGCACCAGACGTTGGGGGCGGCTTTGGTGGCAAGGCCGGGGTTACGGCAGAACACTCAGTCGCAGTAGCGGTCGCCCTTAAACTCCAAAGACCCATAAAGTGGGTGGAAACGCGATCTGAGAACATGATCGCGATGCCTCATGGTCGAGATCAAGTTCAATACGTGGAGATGGGACTCAAACATGACGGTAAGATAACGGGACTGCGATGCTCCATGCTAGGTGACGCAGGTGCATACGGCGGCTTTGGTGGTGGATTAGTTCTGGGAAGCACTCGAACGATGAGTCAAGGTACCTACAACATAGGGAAACTCGCCTTCAACGCGGCTGCCGTGTTGACCAACACAACGCCCATGGGAGCCTTTAGAGGTGCGGGTAGACCAGAGGCGGCTGCTTTTTTGGAGCGCCTTATTGACATAGCGGCTGACGAACTCAACATGGATCCTCTTCACATCAGAAGGATGAACCTCATACCAAAAGGCGCATTCCCCTACACAACACAGACCGGCGCAAACTATGACGTCGGCGACTATAAGATGGTTCTCGACCGCCTGCTCACCCATGTGGACTATGAAGCTCTAAGAAAAGAGCAAAGGGCGAGAATCGACCGAGATAGTACCTCTTTATTGGGCATTGGAGTCTCGCTCTATGTAGAGATCACAGCCGCTGGAGCAGGCGAGTACTCAGAAGTCGAGGTATTAGAAGACGGACGGGCGCGCATTAAAGTAGGAACCTCTGGACACGGTCAAGGGCATGCAACATCATTTGCCATGTTAGCTTCAGATTCACTAGGGATTCCAATTGAAAATATTGAATTTGTGCAGTCCGACACGGCCCAGGTACCTCGCGGAAACGGCACTGGTGGTTCTCGGTCACTTCAACTTGGAGGCTCTGCTCTAAAAGCTGCCGCGGCCGAAGTACTAGAGTTAGCTGCACATCTACTCTCCACAAGGCTGGAAGTGGCACCCGAAGACATCACGGTCGCAGACAACGGGTTAGAGGTAAGAGGTGTACCCACGTCAAAAAGAAGTTGGGCTGAGATCTATTCCATGGCGCTTGAAGAAAACGTTACGCTGAAAAGCGAGTACGACTTTGTCGCAAGTGGACCAACATTTCCTTTTGGCGCTCACCTTTCAGTCATAGAGGTCGATGTGGAGACTGGCAAAGTCACGCCGTTGGGTCATTACTGTGTCGATGACTGTGGAACTATCATCAACCCTTTACTCGTAGAAGGTCAACAACATGGTGGTGCAACACAGGGTATATCGCAGGTTCTCTACGAACACTTTCAATACGATCAAGATGGCAATCCTTTGACCACTAACTTCGCAGATTACGCGATTCCAGCCGCAACAGAGATCCCAGCCATCTCTGCCTTTACCACGCAGACTCCCACTCCAAATAACCCATTAGGAGCTAAGGGCATAGGCGAATCGGCAACAGTTGGTGCCACACCTGCTGTACAAAATGCTATCGTAGATGCTCTTAGCCACCTTGGGGTTCGTCATATAGACATGCCATGCACTCCTGAAAAGATCTGGAGAGCGATCAAAGAAGGATCAGGGGCGAACCTATGGAGCGAGCCACCCGACATATTTTTAACTCTACCTTTGCGAGAGTCAGCAAAAAACAATGACAACGAGGAAGTCGACATCTAAACAAAGGACTTTTCACCAGGAGTTGCCGTGCCGCACCATATCGTGAACCACTCATCTGGGAGTGCGAGCACTACAGGTGGTACAGACTCGCTGCATGACTCCAAGCGCGCACTCCCCACGTGGCTTAGTTGTCGCTCGTAAGTTAGCAGCTTGTCGGGCTCCAGTGAATGTGTTGGGTCTCCGCGAAAATATCTGACCAACACCGTCACAGCTGTAAACGTGCCCAACGAAGTGCCCGCTGTTCGAGCGCCATAACATAATCGCTTTTACCCTCGATGTACGCAAGACGGTCTTCTGGCGCGCCCGCGACAAGCTCACGTTTAAAAGCAGCGTAACTGACAGCCTCCTTAGGGTTACTGCGCAAAAAATCTCGAACTGCAAGATGACGGAACTCATGCTTACTGCCCACCTCACACACGTGAAGGTGATAGCTCCGGGGTCTTTCTGGAGGTTTCGCAAAGAAGTGATAGTCCTCAGAGGTAGGATCCGGCACAAATAGAAACCCCAGTGCCCTCAGAGGTAGTACATAACTGCTCCGCAGTTCGATGTCCGGCACAGACAACTGCAGATCCAAGATCGGTTTCCCCGCCAGCCCCGGTACTGCGGTCGAACCAACGTGCTCCAACCTCACTGCAATCATGCCGAGTCGTTCTTTGATGTGAGCTAGTTCAGCGGAGGCTATAGCGGGCCATTGCGGGTTGTAATCGACGATATGAACAGCAGGATCGAATCGGTCATCTAACGACGGATGCCGCACTAGGTCCTGCATTTCGCCTGAAGAGTCGGCGCTCATAACTTCAATAGTACCTACCGATGCCACTAACGACCAAGAATCTCGTCAGAATTATTAAGCGTCCTACCGTTGCAGGTTTTGGCCACATAGCTATGTTTGCCAACGATCCTTTTTTACATGCCCCATTGACATGGCATTTGCATGTCCACCGTTGGATTCTCAGGAATCAGACCAATTCAAGAGTTGTTCAAGTATCGCCTTCGGAGTCAGTGAGTATAGAAGTGCAAAATGAACAACGTCTTGCGCCAAGAGGAATCTCAGACAAGCACTCTGGACAAAGTTTTGTAGTAGCTGCAATTGGGTTTCTCGCCGCTTTACGCGCTTGAATCCGAAGAACCGGAGATACCACTATAAAGTAGATTGCCGCTGCGGTAGTTAAAAACGTTATGGCAGAGTTCACAAAATTTCCATATAAGAACCTTGAGCGGGCGACACTGAAATAAAGACTCCCGAAGTTTGCATGATTACCCAAAATACCTATTATTGGTGTGAACAAATCGACAACGAGAGCCTTCACCAACGCGGCAAATGCAGTGCCTATCACTACTGCAACTGCTAGATTCAGCAGATTTCCCTGCATAATAAACTTTTTGAAACCAGACAACTTTTACTTCACCCTCGCTTACTATTCCCATAAGGCAACGGCCCTTCGGATCTTTGACTCCAGCTATCGTACACGCAGTGTCCACCCGTCGCTTTTCTTGTAACATATTGGTAAGAATGAACGACAAAGACACTGGCTCTGGACCTATGACAGCTTTGACGTCATCTGTTTTTCTTTGGGGGTTGACCCCTGTCGCAACAAAGTTCGCCTTAACATACACCTCGGCCAACTCATTACTCTTTAGCAGATTCCTTTTAACCCTCGTTTTTGGATCTATCCTATTGAAGAAGGTGCATCTGCACGGTCTTACCCCCCGACTCATCGCCGGTACGTTTCTCCTTGGAATCTGCGGAGTGGCTATCTACCAGCTTTTGATAACGTCAGCCCTCGAACGCATGCCTGCGAGCGAAGCGGGCATCATCTTGGGCCTGGAGCCAATACTTATACAGGTGATCATGCTCGCGCATCAGCGTCAAAGATTAACCTTGAGAAACATCGTCGCTCTTTTTTTGGGTCTAGGTGGCGTTATCGTAGTTTCGTTGGCGGGAACAAAACAAGGTATTTCATCGAATCTACTCGGAGTAGCTCTGGCTCTTTTATCAGCTATCTGTTGGTCTATCTATGTAGTTGCAAGTCGTAACTACACAAAAGTCATCGGTGCCTTCAGATACTCCGTGATGAGCTTGACTTTCGGATCACTGTGCATCGCAGCATTTGTTTTTACAACGGACAGTTCACCAAACAGAATCGTTCCCACTCATCCAGCTGTGCTCCTAGCAACGATAGCTTTTCTTTCGTTGTTTGCCACATTGGGAGCACTGATGGCATGGAACTATGCTGCAAAGTTTGTTTCACCTCAACTCCAAGGTGCCACATTGTACGCCATTCCCTTGATCTCTTGTTTTGGAGGCGCTTTATTCTTAAATGAACACCTAGACTCAATGTTCCTCATTGGTGTGTCAGCGGTATTGTTGTCTATCCATCTAAGCAGGTCAAAGACCCACCAACGTCGATCGTTCACGTGACAAGCAGTTGCAAGTTACAAAGATATTTCAACTTCAACCTTGAAGCAGCAACAGGAACAACACTTCTTCACAAATACGCTATCTACTATGACAACCGATGCCAGTTATACTTCGCCTCACACCTATCGATCCCAAGATGACGCTACACTTACGACGCAGGTGCTAGAACAATCTTTGTCCAAGGAGTTTGCACCGATAGGACATTTTCTCGATACAGCCACAGTGGGGCTACCTCCACAGTCGGCAGTTTCACGCTTTAAAGATGTACTGCAGCAGTGGCAAGATGGAACTCTTTACGCTCCTGACTTTGACGAATCAGTCCAGAATTCCGTTCTCCACTTTGCAAAACTTATCGATACAGACCCAAAAACATGTGCTATCGTTCCTCAGGTCTCCATCAGTTCAGCCATGGTGGCATCATCTCTACCTGAAGGATCGACCGTCCTCCTTGCCGAAAACGATTTCACGTCGGTCTTGTTTCCATTTTTTGTGCAACATGATCTCGGAAAACTCAACATGAAAGTTGTTAAATTTGATCAAATTCTTGAGTCCATAAACGGCGAGGTCGATCTAGTGGCTGTCAGTTCGGTACAAAGTGCCGATGGTCGCGTCCTCGACCTAGACGCACTTTATGAAGCATCTACCTCAAATGGAGTCAAAACCTATCTTGATCTCACTCAGGCAGCAGGATGGAAGAAGGTCAAGGCACACCGTTTCGATATAGTCGCAGCCAGTGCATACAAATGGTTGTGTTCTCCAAGAGGTACCGGATTTTTAAGTGTATCCCAAGAAGCCATGAGTTGGCTCAAACCCCTTGATGCTGGTTGGTACGCTGGAGCGGATCCATGGACTTCAATATATGGCTCACCGCTGCGTCTCAGTTGCGAAGGCAGAAGGTACAACATATCCCCCGACTGGTTCGGGTACTACGCGGCGGAAACTGCGTTAGCTCATTTGGACGAGGTCGGCATCGAAAATATCGAGGCTCATAATGTACATCTAGCCAACCTATTGCTCTCAGAGCTTGGGCTTCCTGAATCAAACTCCGCGATAGTCAGCCTAACAACCGATGTTGCGTTGGAGAAGTTTGTCGAGGCAAATATTCAAACTACAGTAAGGGCTGGACGAACTCGCCTCACATTTCACCTCTACAACGATATAGGCGACGTCGAAGCAGCTGCTAAAGTTCTTTCATAGACCTCGCATTTTATCCATGGTTCAAGAGATAATCAATTGCTGTCCACACTCGAAAAAGAAAGAGGATTCCATGTCAGATGAAAGTTCACAGGAGATTAGGCAACGTAGAAAAGACTCCACCAAGTGGAACAACTATCCAGAAGATACAGTTCCACTTTGGGTTGCAGATATGGACCTTTTTGTTCCGGCCTCGGTTATGTCAGAACTATCCGAAGCGGTCAATCGCTCTGATCTCGGCTATCCATCAAAACGGCTCTATGATCGATACTTAAACGCTATCAACACTTGGACATACGAGCGTTTTGGGTATCTTTACGAGCAAGAACAGCTTGAACCAATAGGCGACATAGTACAGGCCATCTATTGGGCAGTGTCAACTTTGCCCGGTGATGCAGTCATATTTGCGTCGCCGGCGTATCCCCCATTTTTTAGGTCTGTAAAGGAATCAAATAAGACCATCGTAACTACTGAGATGCAACTCATTGATGGAGTGTATCGAATGAACATGGACGATCTCAAGGAAAGTGCTCGTCAAAGTCCAGGGTCTATATTGCTCCTCTGCAATCCTCATAACCCAACTGGAAGGGTACTTGAAGAAGAGGAACTACAACAGATAACGGACATCGCTATGGACTATGACCTGTGGATTATCTCCGACGAGATTCACAGAGACATAGTATTTGACGGACATAGACACATACCGACCGCATCAATCTCGCCTGAAGTAGCCAGACGTACCATTTCTTTACTGTCAGCATCCAAGACCTTTAATCTTGCGGGGCTTCACGCCGCAGCGCTTCATATACCAAGTGGCAAGCCTCGTCAACTAATGCAATCTATTCCAAAGGGTCTACTGTCTGGTCCATCCTCTTTAGGGCTCCTTGCAGGAGCAGTCGCCTTTGAAAATGAAAAGACTTGGCTATCTCGAACGCTCGAGTACCTAGACAGCAACCGTAGGCTCCTGGCTGCGTTTGCAAAGGAATACGAACTAAATGCAACCATTCCACAGGGCACTTATATGTCCTGGATAGATTTTTCTCACAAATTGTCGTTAGACAACCTCAGCGCTTATCAGTTCTTACTGAATTACGCGAAACTCGCACTTAGCAACGGTGAAGATTTCCTACCTCTAAAGGGAATGTCATATGCCCGATTGAATCTTGCTACTTCGCATCAAGTATTAGAAGAATCCCTGGACAGATTGAAACCATTTCTTGCCAACTAAATAATCCAAAGCCACACGAAGCAGCTTTTACCGTAATGCAGTGAGCTGTGCAAGTAATCGATAGATGAGATCACGTTGTGAAGAAAGTATCCTGGCACTTATGTGTCTTTCGTGAACAGCAAAGCCAATTGAGACGCCGTTATCTTCCTCCGAGTTCAGTGCAAGTAACGTGGCAACGTCATGCAAAAATATCGACTCGTTCCCTTTGGTATCGGCAGCCACAAAAGTTGCGAGGTATGGATAGGCGGAAAACGTACTGTTGGCGTCGTCAAATAGCAGCGTATCCGACCTATCGTTTGTCAACCTATCAAAAAGGACCAGCTCACTTCCTACGTAAAGCAGGATAGTCGAAGACACAAAGTCGTATCCCAAAGTACGATGTTGGTGAAAGCCAACCCCTGCACTCAACACGTCTACATAGCTAGCTGAGCCATTTTGAATCTCAATGATAACCTGAGAAGAAAAACGTGCATTTTCGTAAAGAACAATCGGTTCGCCAATGTAGCTAAAGTGAGATTCGTCTCTAACTTCGATATCCATCTCAAGGGAAGCCTTGGCAGAGTCCAACGACTTGAAGATCTTCAATGACCCTTGATCTTGAAGGTGGATCGTCGCTCCGCCAAAAACTCGAATCGAGTTACACAGTCGGTCCCCTGCAACGGCCCCGCCTCCTAGGTGAATGAGACTCAGCTCTCCCCCTTTCATGGTTCTTCTAAGAGGAGAAAGCCTCAACGATCCACTTTGATACAGATCCCTAATGACACACGAACTAGAAGCACTCTTCGAAAACGTTACCCTTATCTCACCAGCGAACGCCTGTTCCTCAGGGATTGGCATCAGGTCGTCCAATATCCTGGATGTTTGAAAAGCAAAATTAGACAGTGCTTTTTCCCGCTCGCACAAACGCGTAGTACCTTTGAAGTATCATGTCTGCAAGCTCTTCATATCCCGAAGGTTCTTTCATAGACAGAAATACAAATGGTCTATCACCTCTTTGTGCCTTGGCGTCCGCCTCCATTCGCTGTAAATCAGCGTTTACATATGGCGCCAGGTCGTACTTATTTATCACTAAAATATCTGAGACGCAAACGCCAGGACCACCCTTTTTGGGTATTTTATCACCTTCTGCTACGTCGATCACAAAGATCCACATGTCAGTAAGTTCAGGACTGAAACTCGACGTAAGGTTATCACCGCCAGACTCGACAAATATAAGCTCGAGGTCCTCGTGACGCTGTTCAAGCTCGTAGATCGAAGAAAGATTCACGCTGGCATCCTCTCGTATCGCCGTGTGAGGGCATCCTCCGGTCTCTACGCCAACGATCCTGTCTTGGGGAAGATTGGAGTTTTCTCGCATGAAAACTGCATCTTCTGTGGTGTAGATGTCGTTAGTAATAGCAGCCAGTGACACTGTTTCGCTCATTATGCGCGACAGTTTCTCCAAACAGGTTGTCTTGCCCGCTCCCACAGGTCCACCTATTCCAACGACAAAACTTCGATGATCTCTACGTGTTTCAAGAAAACTTGCAAGATGATCATGCATAGAAACCTCCTCTACGTCTTTGCTAGAGCTAACCTAACCATCCTCCAGCGTTTAAATACGCACAGTTACGTTAATTCCCCGTTACCAAAGCGTCTTGGATACGTCCGCCTTCACACACGCCGACATACTGAAGTTATGAACGGTCTGCTCTTCTCACAGATATTTGACACTTCGTTTCCAAATGGCACTTACGCTCACAGTTACGGCCTCGAAGGATATGTCGTCAATCCCGGCGCAGACGAGTTATCTTTTCCAGAGCGGGTCTACCGATATGTATTGAGATACCTCGAGGTTGTGCTTGCGCGAGGTGAACTTCCACTTTTTTTCGATCTCGCTCACCTAGCCTCCCCCTTTTTAGCTGATCCTACCTTGATCCAAAGCAAGGAATCTTGGATGGATCGAGCTAGGTTCTATGGAACGAAATGCCTTGCAAGCCTTCCAACTGTAGAACTTCGGACCGCCTTCATAACCACCGGATCCAGAACTTTAGAGTTGTTCCTTGACGTTACCCCTAATGACCTCCTTCTCGCCTATGCCTCTGCGGTCAAGCTCCAAAATATGCCACCTTGGATCTGGGCTATGATCTCTGCTTTGCCGCTAGACGACGATGACACCATCGACGAGGTAGCCGCTCTTGGATGTTTTTCATCGATAAAAACCATGGTAATCAACGCTCAACGGCTAGGCGCTTTGGGGCACAGAAACACTCAGCTCATGTTGTCGAGATTCGCGAAACAGATACCTTCAATGATACAGTTGGCAAAATCCATAGACGTTGAGGATGCAATCAACGTCTCCATGGTGATCGAAGAGTCTCAGTACAGACACGTAACCTTGACAACTAAGCTTTTTAGCACATAGCCCTCAACGCAGTCCTTCGGGTGAACCTCCCCGCCCGTACGGACGGGGCTTCTGGCCTCGCCGTTTGGTTAGGGTTACCTGGCATCGCTTCCATCACGCCACCACAACCGACTGGTCTGGTACTAATGAATTAGTACTGGTGGATGAGTTTGCTAGCTTCGGCTTACTAATCTGAGATGCCTCAGACAAGGCCCGGTTCTGGGCACTACTCAGAGCTCTGGCCTTACGGCGCTGCACCATGTGGTGTGCCTTGCGCTGATCTGGGGACCAGCGTTCGACAGCCCGGAGATACGTGACTCGGATTGTCACATCCGGTCCTATGGGCACGTATTCCCCTTCTATCGCTTTTTGGAGGATGTTGATCGCTCCTACGGCGTCTCGATGACAAGTAAATCCACAGATAGGATTTTTGCATCGGTAGTGTCGGCCTGATGGCCGGTTGCGTGTTTTACACGCTGGGCAAGTTTGGCTAGAGTAAGACTCGTTTAAGTGCTCTATCCCTAAGTTAGTTTTCTCGTTGAGATAGCGTTCCTGGCGACCTCTCGACCACTGGGAGAGTTGTTGACGAGAGTGACGACCCATGCGCCCTTTGGCTTTGGTCTCTTTCTCGATGCCCCTCACGTCACCAACTATTAGCCTGCCTGTGTTGTGGTTGATGACGTGATTAGCCGCCTTGCGTGATACCTGATGGTCGAAGTCACGAAGAGATAGCTTGGTCTTTCCGTTTACCTTTTTCCTCGCTGTTACCAGCCTTCTGTACCTCTTTGATCCGGGTCTACACTTACTGATCTTGTGCTGGAGCTGACCGACGGCCTTGTTTCTCTGGCGTTTGATCGCTCGGGCTTGGCGACCGTTGATGATAGTGACGTCTATGGTTTTATCATCTACCCAAGTGGCAAGTGCCATAGAGTTGATAACTCCCTCGTCGATAGCAGTGACAGAGTCACCACTAGAGCCCTTACGTACTGTCTTGTAAGGGATATGGAGACTGAACCGTCTTTGATCTTGGTCCCAGCACAGTTGGATCTCGCCCCACTTGTCGTATGGTACTGGGTTGGCAGTTGCTGAATCAAAGACTTCAGGAATAGCTCAGCCGATACGTGGACGGCCTCTACCAAGGGACAGGTGGAGTTGGTTATCTGAGATTCGCCAGCCATATCCCTTTGAGAACGAGAGAGGGCGGTAGTTCTTCTTGCGCCAAGGAGATCTTACCTTCATCCCGTTTTTGTTATTTGTTCTAGATGTAGTTATTACTTCATGCAGATCGTGAGCGATTATCTCGGTGGTATGGGCGTGTAATGGACGGTCTTGCAAAGGTAACGAGTTGAGAAACGACTGGATGTCGTATTTACCTGGAGAGCGCTCAGCCTTCCACTGGGCATGGACAAAGTCAACCGCCTGGTTCCACAGTAGCGCTGCACTATGGCATGAGTTGTGAGCTAGGCGATAGTTGGCACCGGATAAGGTAACGGGGATAATGGCTGTTCTGTACCTTGTGTTTTCACTGTCCGATCCAGACTTGGCAACCATATCGATCCTACAATAGCATTAATTGCTATGTACTATATTGCACTGCATGATCGATGATTGGCGCAACGGAAGACATGTGGTCTATCAGTTACATG
>JAJYGA010000164.1 GCA_021785255.1 Actinomycetes bacterium | reverse complement strand
ACCCCGAGTACTACCAGTCCTAGGGACTCCAAAATAGTCGCGAGAGCGAACACTTTGCTATCTCCTAGTAGGTCTTGTAACACTCCTCCAAAAAGAGATGCACATAGTGAGACGATCCCCGCAAATCCAAACGCGAATCCAGCTAAGAAAGTAGGAAATCCCAAGGAAAAGTGCAGGTAAAGCAAGATAAAAGGAGCTACAGCCCCATATGAGAGCGCCTCTAGGGCAGATGATACAAGCATAGTTCTTTGGAGGTTAGGTAACTTGCCTAAAGGTCTCGGGGGACCGTGTCTGTTCACGCGATGTCTCCGTTGTTGTCGATAAGTAGCTAATCGGAAGTAGTTTTTGAAAGTGTCAAGTGAATTTGCGCGCTAAATCAAAGATCCATGAAAAGGTTTTTGGCCACCGCTCTGGCTCGTTAGTCATTAACTTGAGATGACGAGACGTCGGATTCCCGGATCTAGATTAAAGCCTCATGGTGTACACCTTACAACGGCTTGGAGGCGACTCCGTTCGTCGTTGTGGATGTATTTTGGGCCTTTGAGATCGCTTCCACTGCTTGTTTTACTCCGGACAACATTGAGGTTAGTTCCATGGGTAAAATAAACTTTGTAGCAGGTGAAGCAGCCAACTGACGTAGTGCATCTAGATACTGAAACAACATGGTGTTTGAATCGATCTGTCTCGCCACCCCTGTTACCGCTTCTAGTGCACCTGACAGGCCCTGTGCTTTTAGAACCGCAGCCTGTCTCTCGCCCTCTGCTGCGAGAACCGCAGCCTGTTTCTGTCCTTCTGCTTGAAGTATTACTGCTTCTTGCTGGCCTTCGGCTACTGTGATTGCGGCCCTTTTCTGTCCCTCTGCTTCAGTCACCGCGGCACGTCGCGTGCGCTCGGCGGACATCTGTCGGGTCATGGCCTCTTGTACCTGCGGTGGTGGATTTATCTCGCGAACTTCGACGTTGGTAACTTTGACTCCCCATCTCTCTGTGACCTCATCGAGTCGAACTCTCAAAAATCCGTTCATCTCTTCACGTTTTGAGAGCACGTCGTCCAAAGACATATCCCCAACCACGCTTCTAAGCGTTGTAGCGGCGATGTTCAAGGCGGCTCCGGAGAAGTCTCTAACCTGAACGACTGACATCGTGGGATCTATGACCTTGTAAAACATGATGAAGTCTATCGAGATGGGCGCGTTGTCTTTGGTGATGGCAACTTGATGAGGTATCTCCAAGAACTGCTCTCTGAGGTCAACCATGCTTACGCGATCCGTAAGTGGATTTACGAGCACGAGGCCGGGGCCTTTGTTCCCTTGTATTCTGCCTAATCGGAAGAGAACTAGTCTTTGATACTCCGGTACCACTCGGACACTTCTGAGCAGCCCAAATACAAATGCTAAAACTATTACCAGTACTACAACTACCGAACCAATCATTTAACGTTCTCCGGTTCTTTCTTATCGAAATCTTCTGACCAAACGACGAGATGAAGTCCGTTCACTTCAGCAACATGTACTATCGAGCCCTTGGGAATCGTTCCCTGTAGAGCCTCGGCACTCCAGCTCTCTCCGTTTATTTGTACTACGCCTTTTGGCGCTAGATCTGACAGCGCTTGACCTTGTGCTCCATAAAGCGTTGTTTTTGGGGTGCTTGTAGAGGTTATCGCAGCCTTCTTGATCGTGGTAACTGCACGCATAGCAAGGCCACCAACGAATAGCAAGAAGACGATAGGGGCGGCTACTTTGAGAATACTGAAGGAGCCGGGATCTGACGTAGCAACCTCGATCGTAAGAAGCAATGCGCCGGCAAGCGATATACCTGCAAGGATAACTCCGTGGTGACCTTTATGAACTGTCATAAAGGCAAACGCATAGAGTGCGACTATTAGACCGGTCATGAGTAGCATGTCCACCGCCTGTTCTCCTATGTACTTATCATAGCTCTATTCAACAAAGTATCAATGGAGTTGCGTGTTTGACTTAGTTTTCGTGCGTGTGGAAACGGTTAAATGTGGTCAGATCTTGGAGATGTTCTTGATACGATAAACGCCCTTGGAGCGTACCAAGGGCGTTTATGAGGATATCTACCGCTGAAGAGACTTTAGGCTGCAGGAGCTTTTAGGCCTGGATGATCTGCCAATCTATCCAGAGCTGATGCTTCAAGTCTGCGTGCTCGACGCGGACCGATCCCAAGCATCCTTGCTGTAGCTTCAAGTGAGGCTGGCCTGTCTCCGTTAAGACCAAAGCGCAAAGTTACGACAGCCCGTTCCAGTGGGTCGAGTTCTTCCACCGCTCGTCGTAGCTGTTCGCGAGCTAAACCTTCATCTACAGTATCTTCGAAGTTAGTATCTGAACCGACGACGAGATCTCCGAGACTTGTCTCTCCTTCAGGACCAACCGCCTGATCAAGACTCGCTACGACTCTGGCAGCATGTCTCACGTCAGAGAGCTGCGATGAGGAGAGGTTAGATGCCTCTGCAATCTCGTCTTCAGATGGTGCTCTTCCTAAGTCAGAAGCCAACTCACGAGAGACGTTGTCCACTCGACGAGAGCGCTCAGCTGCTTCCATGGGCAACCGGATCGCTTGTCCATGGTTGTGAACAGCTCTTTGAAGAGACTGCCTGACCCACCAAGTTGCATAGGTGGAGAACTTAAATCCTCTTCTCCAATCAAACTTCTCGACGGCACGTATTAACCCAAAGGTACCCTCTTGAATAAGATCTGAGAGTTCAACGCCTCGATCTTGATAACGACGTGCCCAGTGAACAACCAAACGCAAGTTAGCTGCGACCATCTCAGCCTTAGCGGCTTCATCTCCCTCTCTTACTCGTTTTGCCAGCTCAACCTGCTCACTCGCGGACGGGAGGGGATGTTTTGCAAGATCGTCTAGGAAAAGTCGGACCGAGTCAGCACCCAATCCTACGGACGCGAGAGCGGTTTCGAGTTCTGTTTGTGTCTTCCTACGCCTAGTTTTTGTTTCAGCCATTTCTTTTTCCATCTTAATATCTGTCGTCTTTCTCGATGCCATTACCTTCTCGCTATACTTTCTCTAAAACGTGACGCACTAGTATAACACATGCTCGTTCTAGAACTTCCAACTAAAAGGCAAATTTTCAATGTAAATTATGTCGACACGAACCTATGGAGAACTTGAGAACGTTATGAGACATTGCCTAGTTCTTGCATAACGTTGAAATTTACCCCCCACTATCATAGTTATAATGAAATGTACGATGTAGTGAACGGTTTCTGTAAGTCAAGAATCAGAGTTTGCAACGGATACGCGGCGAATAGATCCTCGTTAGGTGGTTGGATATGAAAGCACGTAGAACCTTGAGAGTAGTTGTTCCTCTTGGTATCGGAGTAGCTAGTTTGGGAGCAGCTATGATGACTCCGTCTCTGGCGAGTGCTCAAGATCCATCTCTGCCGATCATCTCAAGAGTGGAACTGGTTCAAAATATGTTGGCAGCTAAGCCTGCTCCTTACTCGGGTACTGTCGTAGCTACTTCTAATTTATTGGGATCAGTGTCATCTTTGGCGAGTTCTGCCATCCCGAATATAAGTCTTCCCCAAGGGACTGCCACTGTAAAGATGTGGAGGGGAATAAAAGATCAATTTAGAGCTCAGCTCCTGAACTCTTCCTCTGAACGCGATCTTTACGTTAATGGAAATGCAGCTTGGCTGTGGGACTCCTCTACTATGAGCGCTGTTCACCTAACAATGAAGTCTCCACGCACTGCCGTAGCAATTGACAAGAAGTACTCTCCAGCGGCATTCGATCCTCGAACGTTGGCAAAGGAGATAGTTGCAAAGGTGAGCCCATACGTGAACATCACAAGAGGGCAGAACAACTATATAGGTGGTCAGCCGGTATATGACCTACGACTAGTTCCCTTGGACTACTCCTCGCTGATACGCAATATCAACATATACATTGACGCTAACAACTGGCAGGTCCTGGGAGTAAATGTTGTCTCGACCGCTAGTTCTACACCAGTGCTGTCATCTGAGTTTTCTTCTATTGATTTCGCTACACCTTCGCGGTCTGTGTTCAAGTTCGTTCCGCCTCAAGGAACAAAGGTTTCCAACAAGGCCATTGCCGTAGCTTCTAAGAACCGAAACGGAGTTGCTGTTGAGCGTGTTCAAAATGGTATGGCTATGGCTAAGACTTTCATCTCTTCAGCTTCGGTTGGCAAGGTCACGACGTTTGGTAACGGATTGACGTCGGTGGTTGTGACAGGACCTGGGTCGTATCAAAGCCTGGTAAGAAAAGCCGGAACTAAGTATCACTCATTATTTGCGCAGGTTTTTACCAAATATGAAACTCCCTTTGGTATGGGAAAGGTGCTTTCCACTCCGCTGTTCAACGTTATGGTGCTTCCAAATGGCCAAATGATTGCTGGCGCCGTAACACTAAACCAACTGGCAATAGACGCAACTATGGGGTATAGGCCATAGTTCACGGGAACTATGGAACAGGACTTGAACCTTTGGCAGATGATGCCGGGTTTTAGGCATTGCAGACAAGGGACGTATGTCTGACGACCCCGTAATTGAGATTGAGGCTCTTACTAAATCCTTTAAGAGAAAAAGAGCCGTTGACGCCATCTCTTTGACTGTAAAGCAAGGTTCTGTCTATGGTTTTCTGGGACCCAATGGTGCGGGGAAGACGACGACAATTCGTATGCTGTTAGGTCTCATCTATCCTGATGAAGGTAAGGCCACTGTTTTGGGTGGCTCAGTTCCAAAGCAACTTCCCAAAGTTCTTCCCAAGATAGGGGCGATGATTGAGGGGCCGGGATTTGTTCCATATTTAAGTGGAACTCAAAACGTTAAGCGCCTTCTTGCAGCTGTTGGAGTTACCGGATCACAGGCAACTAAGTTAGCGGGCGAAGCTCTTGAGCGCGTCGGTCTCTCCAAGGTTGCGGATATGAATGCCAAAAAGTACTCCTTGGGTATGAAACAAAGGCTTTCTTTAGCATGGACAGTAGCGCTACCTAGGGAGCTTTACATCTTGGATGAACCTACCAATGGACTTGATCCGGCAGGAATGAAGGAGGTCAGGGAGTTAGTCGTGGAGCTTGCACGCTCTGGTTCCACTGTCTTTCTTTCCTCGCATCTTTTAACAGAGGTTGATCAGGTTTGTTCCGACGTTGCTCTTATGTCCCAGGGATCGATACTGAAGAGTGGGACCATGGAGGATCTGAAAAAAGAGCAGAAACGTTTCGTGGAGATTCATGCGGAACCGGTTCTCAAAGCAGCGACTCTCATTGCAACGTGGTATCCAGACCTGAAGGTTCTGACCGATGAAAGCAGTTCGACCATCAGGGTCGATCTGCCTTCATCGGATCATCTCTGTGGAACCATTAACTATCAGTTGGTTACAGAAGGAGTTACTGTATCGGGTCTGAGAGTTGTTGGCCAATCTCTTGAAGATATCTTCGTTCGCTATATAGGAGAGGGCTTTGATGTTCGTTGATGAACTAAGGCGAACCTTTCGGAGACCGAGAAACCTCGTAGTGTTGGGGCTGATTGCACTTGTGCCCATTTTACTTGGTGTTGTTGTCAAGACCTTGGGACCTAGAAATGGCAACGGCGGGGGACCTCCCTTCTTTAACCAGCTTACCCAAAATCCAGTGTTCTTATCGTTGGTGGCTCTTACAACCATGGAGACGTTTTTGATTCCTCTGGCGGTCTCGTTGATCGCGGGAGACTCAGTCTCTGGTGAAGCTTCTAGTGGAGCTCTGCGTTACCTGCTCGTGGCCCCAGCGGGTAGAGGCCGGCTTCTGATAGTCAAAACAGCATCAGCTTTGGTCTTTACGCTGGTTGCGGTTTTGATCATAGCTGTGGTGGGAGGAGTCACTGGAGCAATACTTTTCCACCTCGGACCTATAGTCACACTTTCGGGAACAACGGTATCCAATATACGAGGAGTTGTTTTAACTCTCGAAGCTTCAGCAGTGGTTGGCTTGTCAATGTTTTCCATAGTGGGTATAGGGGTCTTCGTATCCACTATTACTGACTCGTCAGCGGCAGCATCGGCGGTAGCGGTGGCAGTTGCGGTAATCTCTCAGATACTTGGACAGATTCCGCAACTTGTTCATATCCGACCTCTACTTTTGTCGAACTACTGGGGTTCATTTATAGATCTCTTTAGGAGTCCGCAAGTCTTTCACAATGTGAAGCTTGATATATTGGAGCAGTTTGTGTGGTTGACTGTAGCCCTAGTTGCGGCATGGATAAACTTTCGCGCCAAAGACATATTTTCTTAGTCTGTATGTACTGTAGAAGCTTGTCTGAAACTGATTAGTTGTCAAGTGTAGGCATTGAGCGCAGTCAAAGGAGAGATCCCAAGATGAAAGCGCGACCCTTGCACCGCTACAGATCGCTACTACGTGCAAATTTTCTTGGTCAATAGAGCGCTTTAGCATAACTCAGCTTGATGAGAATCTGCGTGTTTGAGTGTTTAATGATTCGATGACAGATAGTTTTCGGCAGGAACTCCAACTTGTCCGCTGATGTTTGTGGAAACTGCACAGTTACATTATGAATTTCAAAACCTATATCGTGATGAGGAAACGTAAAGGTTAGTTACGATCGTTTTAAGGTGAGATCTGCTTTGTACGATAGAGAGGGGATACCATGGAGTTATCTGAAAAAGCAACTGTAGATAGCGTTCCCAAGGAACTGTTTATAGATGGATCGTGGAAAAAGAGCAGCGACGGTAAGAGTTTCAAAGTGGAGGATCCTGCCACTAGAGATGTGATTGGCGAGGTTGCAGACGCAACAGTGGATGACGCTTTAGCTGCACTTGAGGCCGCTCATCTTGCCCAGGAGTCGTGGGGACGGACAGCTCCAAGGTTGAGGGCGGAGATGCTGCGTAAGGCATACGAACTGACGATTGCGCATCAAGATGAGCTGGCTCTTTTGATGACACTTGAGATGGGGAAACCTCTCTCTGAGTCGAGAGGCGAGGTACTTTACGCTGCTGAGTTCCTGAGATGGTTTTCAGAAGAAGCGGTAAGGATAAAAGGCGAGTACTACATGGGTCCCGAGGGATCGATGAAGATTCTAACCCAAAGACAGCCGGTAGGTCCTAGCTATATGATCACTCCTTGGAACTTCCCTTTGGCGATGGCTACTAGGAAACTTGGCCCGGCTTTGGCCGCTGGATGTACCACAATTGTAAAGCCAGCAGAGCTGACCCCGTTGACTATGGCGGCGTTTTTTCGGATTCTTGAAGAAGTTGGGGTTCCAAATGGAGTAGTAAATTTGATCCACACGTCAGATCCTGGTGCAGTGTCAGTGAGCCTCATGAACGACACAAGACTGCGTAAGCTGTCTTTTACTGGATCTACTGAAGTAGGAAGGTTGTTGATGTCTCAAGCATCTAACAATCTTTTGCGGCTATCTATGGAACTCGGTGGGAATGCTCCGTTGATCGTGTTTGAAGACGCTGACCTTGATAAAGCAGTTCAAGGTGCAATGTTGGCCAAGTTGAGAAACACAGGTGAAGCGTGCACCTCCGCAAACCGCATATTTGTGCAGCGAGGAGTGGCAGAAGAGTTCTCCTTGGCGTTAAAGAGTCGTTTTGAGGCTCTGAAGGTCGGCAGAGGAACTGATGCAGGGGTTGAAGTGGGACCGTTGGTAGAACAGGCAGCATTGGATAAGGTTCAGCGACTCGTCACAGATGCCAGGAGTCGTGGCGCGAGAATCGTCGCGGGTGGTGGGAGCTTTGGTCCTGGATACTTTTTTGAACCTACCATTGTCTTGGGGGTCGACTCCACTTTTGAGATAGCAAATGAAGAGATCTTCGGACCAGTAGCAGCTCTGTACGTATTCGATACTGAAGAGGAGGTCATTAAATTGGCTAATTCAACTCCTTATGGACTTGTAGCGTACCTCTTCACCGAGAACTTGAATAGGGCTCTGAGGGTGGTGGAACGACTTGAGACCGGAATGGTGGGAGTGAACCAAGGTTTGGTGTCAAATGCAGCTGGACCGTTTGGTGGCGTGAAACACTCCGGTTTTGGACGTGAAGGTGGATTCGAAGGTATAGATGAATACCTCTACGTCAAATATGCAGCGATAAATGCTGCGGCTTTATAGTTTTTGCAGCAATATTTCCTGAAATTCACCACAGATCAGCCGAAGAAGTCTTCAGCACTCCTTGGGGTCGGCCTAGTTATAATCGTGGTTGACCATGAGCGAGCGTACGACCTCAAGTCCCCTTTTGCTCTTCGACGATAAGTTGACGTAAGAGCTGATGAAAGTTTTCTAATATTTTGTTTTGAAGATGTAACTGAATTGCAATTACGATAACGTGTAAAGAGATGATCTGGTTTTTGAAGTCTGGACTTGAACAGAATGGAGACGCAGATGTGCAGAATGCTCGGATATGTCACAAAAGTCGCGACGACAATTCCAGAGTTGTTAGGAGAAAATTTCAATTCTTTTGAACGTCTTTCCACGGCAGAACATGGAGACGGCTGGGGTGTTGGTTGGCTGGCTGATGGATCTGTAAAGATAGAGAAGGCTCCAACCGCCGCGCTGAGTGACCCAAAGTATCGCGACGTTCTGACCGCGGCACGTTCAAACGCTGCTATTTTGCATTACAGATGGGCGACGATGAACCTTGGCGTGACCTTGGAGAATTCGCACCCATTTTCCATATCAGGTACAGCATTTTGCCACAATGGATCAATCTCGTCGATAGACGTGCTACGCAGCTATGTGGATCCGAAGTATCTAAAGATGCTTCACGGCACCACTGACTCTGAGGCGTTTTTCGGAGCTGTGTACTCCGCCGGTTTTGGCGAGAATCCCTTAGGTGCTATATCCTCCACTGTGCGCAAAATAGTTGAAAGCTGTGAGTACTCTAGCCTTAACGCAATGATCCTTACTCCTAAGAGTCTTTATGTCGTCTCTGCTCACGAAAACGACAAAGCACCAAAGCAGCTGCCAAGAGATTACTATACAATTCGTTACCAACCCCGTGACGAAGGTATTGTTGTGGCGTCAAGTGGGTGGAACCAAGAGGGGTGGCTCGAACTGCCAAACTACTCGATCTTTGAGTTGGCTACAGATGGAACGTCAACTCTGATTCACGATCTCTACGACCTATAGGACTCTAAGGACTGTAAGTAAAGCTGTATCAGATGAGCATGATCTACTGCCAGCGGCAGGGGATTTAGTTAGCAATGTTCTTGGAACGTGCTTGAAGCACACCCAATCTGTCCTAAATGAGTCGAAGTTGCAGCAAGTGATTGTAAGAAAGAAGTACGCTATAGTCATAGCACTATAGTTTCTGGTAAAGATGGAGAGTGGCTATGGAGGATTCAAAGCTGACCCCAGCTACCAGAGTTGCTACCGCTGTAGTAGTTTCAGAGCCGCGGTGGATTAGCGAGTTCAAAGACTATTCAAAAGAATGGCGACGTCTCTTTGCAGAGTTGATGGGAACTTATCTTCTGCTTGTGGCGGCTATTGGTCCGGTGATGGTAGATGGATATGACCGTGGATCTATCGGAAGGGCAGCAGCTGTCACCGCGCCTGGTCTTATGGTTGCAGCGATCATTTTGTTCATGGGAACGGTATCTGGAGCGCATCTAAACCCAGTGGTCACCTTAGCTTTTGCTCTACGACGGGAGTTCCCGTGGAAGCGGGTTCCAGGATATCTGCTGGCTCAAATTGCAGGAGCTACATTGGCCCCTCTCTCTCTTTGGGCGGTTCTTGGAAATACTGGGAGTTTTGGCATGACCGAGATGATAAAAGGAATGGGAGTTCTCCAAGGAACAGCTCTTGAGGCACTTCTTACCTTCGCTCTCGTGTCCACTATCTTAGGTACGGCGTCAGGAGCTCAAAATGTCGGAGCTCTCTCTGCTTTTGCAGTGGGCGGGTATATAGCTTTGGCTGGACTCTGGGCATCTCCCATGACTGGGGCATCTATGAACCCCTTCCGATCACTAGGCCCAGCTATCGTTGCGGGCGACTATCGAGATATTGCTGTTTATCTGGTTGGACCTACGCTAGGGGCGCTACTTGCTGTTGGTGCAGCCTGGATACTACGAGGTCCAGGTGGCGATCCTACGGCGGCACGTGCGGCTCAGGGTACTTTAGAGCCCATCTTGACGACGATAGAACAGAAAGGAGAGTTTGACCGATAGTCCTATTTTCGAGACGAGATGAAAGAGACGTGCCCAGAAAATGGCGAAGAAAAAGGATAAAACAGAAAAGAAACATGATCCGAGATGGAAACATGATCCTGACGATCATGATTATCCGGCGGCAAAGGACTACTTGGCGCTGTTATTTGAAGAAAAAGAAGTAGACACATTGGTCTCAAAGATGAAGCTGGCGCCAACTGAATACAAGCATGCTAAAGACGTGCTTCGCGCCTCAGCCTTGCCGGAGTTACCTGGATCGAATAGACACGTTGCTTCCGATCTGGCAAAAGTCAGAGACAACGTGGAACTGTCACCGATTCTGCTTGTTCGTGGAGATGCAATGACGGGAGTGGCACTTGTCATAGCAGACGGCTATCACAGGATCTGCGCAGTGTATGAGATTGACGAGAATGTCGAGGTGCCCTGTCGGATAGTTTCGTTTTCGAGGATTCGAAGATGAACTTGTTGGTGAAGCTGTATACCCAGAGTCAGATCTGGAGCTGACGTGCAGTTGACGTAATTTACTTATACAAGAACGAAGCTTTTAGCGTGTATTTGTGAACATGGTTGACGTGACGCCTCGTTTTGAAACTTCTAACCGTATCGATTTTCCTTCATTGGCGGCGGTGTCAAGAAGATGTATCCGTTTGGAGTCGTGGCTCGAATCAACCAAAATGAGGTGATCTCGTTCAACTCACGTCACTTGGACAAATGAAGAACCACTGTTTGACTATGGTTTGCGCAGAGCTCTTGTGATGAAGTAAGCTTCAGGCGACCAGGTCGCTAAGGTTATGGGTCCACATAGCACCATGGAGCCTCCGCCACGTACTATCTCGATGACCAGTGAGACGTGGGAGATCTCAAAGATGTTTTCCGTCATTATCGAGAGCCACTTAATCGTGTCTTCAATAACTTGAAAGTCTTCTTTTAGATAGCCTCTGCGCGTCAGAAGCGCCTGATAGCCAGGCATTGCCCTCATGACGTCACTCACTTCCTGAGATGTATGAGGCATGTATCGGAGAGACCTTTGATCGGTAAGTCCGATGACATCGCTGTCGGGATGCAAGTCTACGAATACACCAAACTGCAGATCATGGAAGACATCGATACTTATCCTCAGATTCTCTGAGTGCAGGGCCTTTACGTTTCGCGACATAATGGCGTTGATGTGAAACTTACCTAGAAGTCTCTGCACTTGATCTTCCGGCAGATCTAAAAAAGTGATTTCGTCGTTGACTCTTATGGGGGCTAGGGCATTGATTACGATCTCTTTGGCCTTTTGAAACTCCGGCTCATAGATGCTAAAAGGTTCACCAACCGGTCGTTGAGTCCAACTAAAGTAGTCCGCCATCCTACCTAGAGCCATGGCTGCGGCCTCGGGGAAAGCGTAAGAAGGGATAGGTCTTTTTGCCCCTCTCAAGGCTGTTGGTACACCCGGTAGAGCGAGAAAGTTGGCTAGAACGGGTTTTGGAGAGTTGGTCCAATCTTGTCTAGCGGCAAGGGCAATCTCCGAGGCGACGGCAGCGGCGAAGTCCTGAGCGATCTCCGGAGTCCCCCGCAGGCGACCCTCAATAGTTGGACGGGCCAATGTCGATGGCGAGTCTGGAGTACCTACGACAGTTGGGACGTATAGAACAATAGCTGCATCGATGTGTTCATCTCTAAGCACATTGTCCAGCACCATTCCAAAGTCGCTTGGAAGGGTTGATGCAGAGAGTTCGATTGGATTAGATATATGGCAATCTTTTGGCAGCCGTTTTGTGAGGGTGGATGAAAGATTGTTTGACAGCTTGGGCACTTCAAGACCAACGGCTAGACAAGCGTCGGCGCAAAGTGGTGCAGGACCTCCGGTATTGGAGATGATGGCTACATTTCTGCCCCGTGGAAGGGGTTGGTTAGCTAGTGCCACCGCATGTTCGAAGAGCTGTTCGAGCGTGTCCACGCGTATGACTCCGGTTCGTTCAAAAAGTGCGTCGACTGCAAGGTCGTTAGGAAGCTGTGGAGTCCACGGCTTTGAGGATCGAGAGGGTACAAATCTCGTGGTAGAAGAGTTCCGCTTCGATTTGACCGCCAGAATTGGTTTTTTGTAACTTACCCTTTTGGCTACTCTGGCAAAGGTCCTGGGATTACCGAAGTCCTCGATATAAAGCAAGATAACTCCTGTGGATGGATCATCCTCCCAGTAATGCAATAGGTCATTTCCAGAGATATCGGCTTTGTTCCCAGAGGATACGAAGGAGGATATGCCAAGTCCTCGACGTCTTGCCTCTTCCAAGATGGCTAGGGACAGCGCTCCTGATTGAGAGTGTAAGGCTGCGCTACCTGGCATGGGGGCTATTGGCGAAAGTGTGGCGTTTAAAGTAGTACCGACATCCATAGAGGCAACTCCCATTGATGCCGGGCCGACTACTCTCATGCCGTTTCTCCGGGCTAGTCGCACCAAACGTTGTTCTAGATGCGCACCATCCTCATTGAGTTCGGAGAACCCTGCCGAGATCACAACCAAGGCGCCTACGTGTTTCTCAGCCGCATCTGTGATTACGGATTCGATGTGTTCGGCTGCGACAACCACGACAGCCATGTCCACATTTTCCGGTACCTCCTGCAGGGTGGCATAAGCCCTCACTCCGTTTACTGCCTTTGCATGAGGATTGACGGGATAGACGGTACCTTGAAAGTTGGACTCAAGTATGTTGCGAAATACAATATTTCCGACACTTCCTGGTATCCGTGAGGCTCCGACGACGGCAACAGTTTTGGGGGCTAAAAGTTTCGCGACAGATCTCGAGACGCTCGTTCGTTCTCTTTTCTGCATCGCCTCTATGGATTTGGGAGTTGGGGAAATCTCAAAGCTAACCCGCACAACCCCGTCTTGGAAGTGGCGATGATCTCTAAAACCGGCGTCATGAAACACCTTTAGCATCTTGGTGTTCTCAGGCAGAGTATCCGCTACAAAGCGAGTAATTCCTGACTCTTTGGCCACAGCGACAAGATACTCAAGCATAACTGTTGCTAGACCCCGTCCTTGGTGGGCATCATCCACTAAGAACGCCACCTCTGCTTCAGAAGATCCGGGAAGTCTATCGTAACGGGCAACTGCGACTATGAGTTCTCCCAGTACCGCTACTAAAGCCATTCTGTCTGTGTAGTCCACGTTGACAAAGCGATGAAGCATGGCATCAGATAAGTATGGAAGGGGAGTGAAAAAACGGAAATAGACAGTCTCTTCGGACAGCCTTCCATGAAGCTTGCGAATGTCATCGGCGTCTTCTGGCGTGATGGGCCTGAGAAAAAGTGTTCCGCCGTCGTTTGCTACGATGTCTGTCTCCCAATGTTTGGGGTAGTTAGGTGGCACGGTCATATGTAGTACACTCCGTCGTGTTCTTTTAATAAGGGATCGATCTTTGACGATGTATTTCCACCAAGGGCGCGGGTAACCATATCGGCCAGGGTGTACGAACTTAGGTGAGCACGCATGTGAGCACCAACTTCTGACCAGAGAGCCAAGAGCACGCACTGACCTTCGTGATCACAAGCTCCGTCTTCGTGAGGTTCGCCAAAGTCTCCAGCCACAATCGGACCATCTACGGCGCTGACAATTTGGGCAATGGTGATGTCTTTAGGATCCCGAGCCAGTACATATCCACCACCGACCCCCCGCTTTGATCGTACAATCCCAGCGCCTTTTAGTGCGAGCAGAATCTGTTCCAGGTAGGGCTGCGGCAATCCCGTTCTTTTTGCTAGATCTGAAACTGATGTCGGCCCAGGGTCTGTTCTATGAAGAGCTAGAGAAAGAAGTGCTCTTGATGCATAGTCGCCGCGTGTAGAAACTCTCACACCTATATCGTAGTTATCTACGCACGGTAATAAGTGACGGTGGGGGTTGCTATTCTTGCCGAGTCTTATTAGCCTATGTAGTTGGGAGTGGTGTAGTTGGGGACGCGGGAGTTGTACTTGGTTGAACGAAGGATTTGCGTTGTCAGATGACTTTATAGTACCTGACTACCAAGGCAGATGTATTACAAACCTTGTTCCATCGATCTATCTTAGTTTAGGAAAGGGCCTGAACCTCCCGTCCTCGAACTCTTTCATGAAAGTTGAGGAGGTTATAAGGCGAGAGGCTTTGGAGGGTAGATCTCCAACTTCAATACTTCCTAAAGGCGTCGAGGGGGTCGATTCTGTGGTGTTATTGGTCCTAGATGGACTAGGATTTCGCCAACTTCAACAGAGACTTGACCGACTCCCTAATCTTTCTGCGATGACTCACGAGATGATTCACTCGGTTGCTCCGACTACGACCGCGTCTGCGCTTACCTCTATTACTACTGGGCTTGCACCGTCAAGGCATGGTCTTGTGGGTTATCGAATGAGGATAGGCTCGGCCGCTATATTGAACACACTGAAGTGGGCTACTGATCGCGACTGTTCAGTCAAGATTCCGGAGCCAAAAGTTCTTCAACCTCATGAGCCGTTTTTCGGACTTCGGCCCATGGTCGTCACTAAGGCGATCTACCACAACACCGGATTTACGAAGGCTCATCTTCGTAATGTGCGAACCAAGTACTGGCGAACCTTGTCTGGGATTGTTTCTACTGTCAGGGATCTGCAAAGAGAAAAAGAGCGCTTTATCTATCTTTACTATGAGGGATTGGACACTACCGCCCACGAGTATGGACTGGGAGAACACTATGACTTGGAGCTTGAATTTATCGACTATCTAGTTGGCCATCTACAGGCTGCGTTGAGTCGGAACTCAACCCTTTTGGTGACAGCTGACCATGGCCAAGTCGAGGTTCTAGATCCTCCCGTGCATCTTCATTCCGACATTTTGTCGAAAGTATTGTATCAAAGCGGAGAGGGAAGATTTAGGTGGCTCCATCTCAAAGTCGGGATGACAGATGAGGTTTCGAATCTATGTGAGAAGTACTACGGAGACCAGTGTAAGGTGCTCACTAGAGAGGAGCTTCTTGACGCTCAAATTCTTGGTCCTGCTATGCAACCAGAGGTGGCACTTCGTCTAGGAGACGTGGCGTTGGTGGCGACTCAAAAGGTGGCATTTTATGATCCGTGTGATACGGGACCATTTGAGCTCGTTTGTAGGCACGGTGCTCTAACTGCCGATGAGATCGAGGTTCCTCTTTTGAGTTATCTTTCGTGAGTAGTTAGATAGGTACACTCGAAGCTCTAGGATTCTCTGTCAAATCTGAGACTTGCTAAAAGAACGGTCATATTCTGTGATATCTGTCTTCAATGTCGGTGATGGTTCCTCTTAGATGTTTCGGTACGGCATCGGTTCGGGTCTTTGATGCTCGCTCCAGTGCATCCCCGAGCATATCTTTTACTTGGGTCGACTTCACTGAGCTGCTTAAGTACATTACACAGTGTGCCAGAATGTATCTACCCTCAGGCATACCTACTTTTTCAATCAGTGAATAAGTAGCGTTAGCTACTGCTAATGCTTGGTTGTTGATTACGCCTATGTCTTCACTGGCAAAGATGGCGAGACGTCGTGCTATGAATCTCGGATCTTCTTTATTCAAAAGGAGCCGAGCCAGATAGTAAAAAGCGGAGTCCAAATCTGATGCTCGCATACTTTTGATCAATGCGGAAGTCAGTTCGTAGTGCGAAGACTTGCTCTGACCACCTCCCAACACCACTACGTCGGCGTTCATATCTGACCCTTCGAGACGTACGATCTCCGTCAGAGAGAGGGAGTCTTGTTCTCTACGTAAAGACGCTGCTTCTTCAAGTGCTCCAAGTGCCGCTCTTGCGTCGCCTCCGCAAAGTTTTATTACTTCATCGACAAAGGATTCAGACATTTCTACACGTTCAAAGTTGGCTGCGCGATTTAAAAGTCCTCGCAGCTCGTCATCTGACAGGGGCGTAAGCTCGATACAGCGAACGCGAGAAAGCAAGGCTGGCGTTAAAGAGACGTAGGGATTCTCTGTGGTCGCTCCGATGAAACTGAATACACCCTCTTCTAAAGGCGCAAGGAGCGCATCTTGCTGAGTTTTTGAAAACCGGTGTACCTCATCGACGAAACAAAGTGTTGTCGTCACATGATGCGTGGAGATGTTCTTCGACTTTTGATGGAGTTCCTTGATATCCTTTACGGACGCAGTTGTAGCACTGAACTCTACGATATCGTCGTCTCTCTGTCTGCCAATAAGGCGAGCCAAGGAGGTCTTTCCAACTCCGGGAGGGCCGTAGAAGACGATTTGAAATGAACGAGTTCCATCAAGAGCGAGTCTTAGTGCAGGGTTCTTTTTAAGTAATCTTTCCAATCCAAAGAAGTCTGCTAGGCGTTGCGGGCGTGCTCTTTGGGCAAGTGGAGATCTCAAGGCGTCGTATTTTGTTTCAAAAAGTCCTGTCATCGACTACATGGACTCCGCGTGGTTAGTGCTGAATGAAGTGATAGCCTCTAGCTTAGTAGCGTTACTGACGCTTTGGAAATACGAATCTGCGAAAGTTGTTGTTGCGATGTGCCAAGTTGCCCTTTAACCAAAGTGCGCGATGCGTAGTTGCCTGTGCCGCTCAAAGGTCAGGAGTAGGTGAAAAGTCAGCAACTGAGGTGATATCTGAGATGCACCTAGCGCATATTATCGAGAAAGATGGTGCGATTGGTAAAAGGCCAAAGAGTTGAGGCTAAGAGGCGTCGCCGAGACATCTTTGTAGTGGGAGTGTCCCATGCTGGCCAGCATGCTTACACTGCCGGACTTGGTATCGCGATTCCTTATGTGGTGAGTGCGTTTCACAGCAACTATGCAGTGGTGGGAGTGCTCTTATCATTTGCCGCGATAGCTGCAAATGCCTTGCAGCTTCTTGCGCTGTTCGTAAAGCGGAGTTCCGCTAGGTTGCTCTTTACCTTACAGAATCTAGGTTCTACAGTTGGCGCAGTGATAGCGGCCGTAGCTCCAAGTGTGTACTTGGTTATGCTTGGTAGGTTTGTTCAGTCCGGATCGGGTTGGCCTCAACATCCCGTCGGTGCAGCATACCTTTCGAACCGTTACCCTAAAAAACGTGGAACGATACTTAGCTGGCACGTGACAGCGGGGAATCTGGGAACTCTACTGGCACCGCTAATCGTTCCTGTTGTAGTCTCTGGTTTTGGTTGGAGGGGGGCGTTTTGGTTTCTTTCGGCTGTGTTAGCACTAACGACGGTTTTGGTGGCGACTTGGCTTCCTTCTCCTTGGAAAAAACTGCCGCTTGAGACTGCCCCAAGTGGAGAGAAAAGCGTTCACTTTTGGGAAGAGTTTAAGGCGTTACTTTCCAGAAAAGGCGTTATTGCACTTCTTGTCTCTGGAATAATCGCCTCTGGTGGGCAAGGTATTGGAGTTGTTGGGGTATTCACCCCAGCTTTTCTCCATGACTCTTTGCATGAAACGACCTTTTCGATGAGTTTTGTAATGACGACTCTTTATGTCGGCGCAGTGGTGGGACCAATACTATTGGGAAGTACTGCGGATCGGATGGGCCATAGGAGAGTTTTGCTTGCTAACTATGCATTGGGTGCAGTTTCTCTCGTGACCTTCGTGTTGCTCGGACGTTCGTTGTTGACTCTTGCCGTTAGCGGACTGTTAGTAGGCATCTTCACGTACTCCGAACTGTCTCTGCGCCAGACACTCTTTTCTGATTTGCTCTCAGATCCCAACGCTAGAGCTGGCTTCGGGATATTTTTCACTGTGTCTCAGTCCATAGGCAGTATCTGGATCGCGATCTTGGGAATTGCGGTAACTGAGGTAGGTTTTGTGTCGGCGTTTTTGCTGATGGCGTCTACGTTCGTTGTGGCTGGGCTTGTGGTAGCGGTTGGAACTAAGTCGAATCTAGGTGGATGTGCTTTAGAATAAGCGAATCTCGTACCTGGTTAGAAGTACCTATGAGCTAGCTTGTGCCCACAGGTCCGTCAAAGTGTGCTAAAATCTGCTAGCTTGTTTTTGTCTTTCCTCACGTGTTGAGGTGGATTAACCGTACCTGCCTCATGGAGAACACCCTGGCACGCCTCTTTGGTTCAATGATATATGAAAAGCTGTGCCATAGAAGGGAGTATCAAAGTGGCAATTCTCCTCAGAGTAACTGGAGTGGTTCAAGGAGTGGGATTCCGCCCATTTGTATTTAGAAGAGCTCAGTCCTTAGGTTTGCGAGGATGGATCAGAAACGATGGTTCCGGAGTGGAGATCTTCTTAGATGGCGCGGTTGAATCTGAGTCGCTACAACTAGCGCTGTTGTCGAATCCGCCTCCAAATGCCAGAATCGACAAAGTAGCAGTGAAACAAGTGTTAGACGAGGATTTGGCGGGATTTTCCATTATCGATTCGGCTCAGGCGGGAGTTAAAAGAGCGGAGATTCCAGCGGACCTAAAGCTATGTGACTCCTGCCTCTTGGAGTTGTTCGATAGTGGTGATAGAAGATATCTATACCCTTACATCAACTGTACTGACTGTGGACCGCGATTTTCGGTGGTTGAGAGACTTCCCTATGATAGGGCAAATACGACAATGCAAGGTTGGCCCTTGTGTGAATACTGTGCCAAAGAGTATAAAGACGTTTCAAACAGGCGCTTTCATGCTGAACCAATAGCTTGTCCTAGCTGTGGTCCGGCGTATGTCTTTTATGAACGTGAAACTCAAGGATACAAAGAGGTAGCCAGCGGCTTAGACGCCATAAAGCTGGCTGCGCAGAGTCTGCAAAATGGACTGATTCTATCTATGAAGGGCATCGGCGGATATCTGTTGGCTGTTGATGCACTCAACTCAACCGTGGTCGAGACACTGAGAGAGAGGAAGTTCCGCAAAGAAAAGCCGTTTGCTTTAATGGCTAAAGATCTCGAAACCCTTGAAGAGTTTGCTCACGTCAAAGAGTCCGAGAAGAACTTACTGCAGTCACAGGCGTCTCCTATCGTCTTGTTGAAGGCTAAATGCAGCCCCACATACGTTGCCCCAGGGGATTGGAGATTGGGAGTGATGTTGCCGTATGCACCGATACATCACCTGCTATTTCACTTTGGGGCACCGAACTTGCTGGTGATGACAAGCGGCAATAGGTCTTCTGAGCCAATGGTATATAGAGACGGGGATGTCTTTGAAACCTTTATTGATATTGCAGATGCAGTGTTATTAGGTGAACGCCCAATAGCTCGACGTCTGGACGACTCTGTTGTTGCTATCGACACGCGGGAACGAACTGTGTTTTTCCGGAGGTCTCGTGGATTTGCTCCATCTACGGTCGCCCAGCTACCGGTGATAGATGTGCCTGTACTTGGTTGCGGTGCTGATCTAAAGTCAACAGTTGGAATTTTGGTGGAAGGAAGTCTGCACGTTACAGGATATCTGGGAGATCTCTCTTACTTTTCGGTACAAAAGGATCATAGGCGCAGCGTTGCTGATTTAATTGAGCTGTTTGAACTCGATGCAACCTCGTTGATTGTAGCAACAGATCTGCATCCTGACTATCGTTCTCATCATCTTGCCATAGAGTACGTAAACAGCTACCGTGCAAGGTGTTTAATCGAGGTTCAACACCACAGGGCACACATAGCTTCGGTCGTCGCAGAGCATGGCCTTTGGGATCGCTCTATCTTAGGCGTGGCTCTTGATGGCACTGGCTTTGGAGATGATGGTGCCATATGGGGCGGTGAGTTTTTCTGTGGAGATTTGGAAAATGGTCTAGTTCGTGTTGGCCATCTTGAGTACTCCGTTCTTATAGGCGGTGATGCTGCGGCAAGATCTCCCTTGCAATGTCTCTCGGGATACATAAGTGAAGGGGCTTGGAGACACTTTGTTTCAACCTTCGAGTTATCCAAGGTAGCAAAGATGGTCGAGCTTGCTAAGTTAAGTCCTTCTTTCCCAACCTCTTCCACTGGGCGTCTTTTTGATGCGGTGGCGGCTATCTGTGGATACTTTCAGGCAACTACTTATGAAGGTCAGGCTGCTATTTGGTTGGAAAATCTGGCTGTGTCGGCTTTGGAGAAGGGACGTGTACCACAAAGAGTCCAGCTGTTGAGGTATGAACACGGAGAGATAAAGTATAGGGAATATCTGGATGATCTGTGTTTTCGCTCGTTAGACTCTTTCGAACCTGATCAGCTAGCCTTGGACTTTCATCTTTCTTTGGCATGTGCTCTGGTAGATGCGATAGGGGAACTGACGATCACTTACAAGCCCCAAGTTCTTTGTTTCTCGGGAGGGGTATTTCAAAACCTGCTGCTACGACACCTGATTGAAGAGCGACTTCCTTATGAGCCCTATTACAACACTCGCCTCAGCTGTAACGATGAAAATATTGCCGCAGGACAAGTTATGGTGGCTGTGTCGAAGTATAGATCTTAACTCTTGAGGTACTCGTTATGAGTCAGATGTTTTTGGGTCGGGGACGCCGAGTTCGTCTCGAAGTACGCCCATCTCCTTGAAGAGATCCAAAGTCTCCATGGCTGTTTGTTCTTCGAGTTTTGTAAGGGCAAAGCCTACATGAACCAAGACATACTCTCCCACCTTGACATCTGGTAGAGACGCGAAACAAACCTCTCTAGTGATTCCCGCGAAGTCTACCATTCCCGTAAGGACAGCACCAGAAGGATCCAATTCCTTGATTAAACCAGGTACTCCAAGACACATCTCTAACTCACTCCTCCAACTTCCAAATCGCTACTCTGTTGTTTCCACTATCTGCAACGGCAAGCAGGTTTCCAACCATATCCACTCCATAGGGCCAGCAGAAGGTGTCGGAAGCTACAGTCTGCCATCGGTTCTCTCCATTTTGTTCGAAGTTGACTTGGCCTAAGACATGGTCGGCACCTTCTCCATACCCCCTTGGCAACTTACGATATATGAGTACCCTGTTGTTTGCTGTGTCAGCTACAGCGAGCCTCCCTTTGTCAACGCTGAGACCGTAGGGAAATCGGAGTTTGGTTGCACTTTGAGGACCGTAGGGCCACTCCGAGTTTTCAAAAGGGCCAGTTTGTCCGATGATTACCTGGGCGGGTTCCTTTAGCTTTGTTTGGTTGAACCCAAGAACTCTGTGGTTACCGGCGTCAGCTACAAATAGCATCTCTTCAGTTCCGTCTAAAGCGTGTGGCCATCTAAAGGTGTCACCAGCCAATTCACCTCTGTTTTCTTCTCGCTCGAACATACTGTTTTGTCCCAGTACTAGGCGTGCTGATTCAAGGTCTGGGAACCTTGACATTGACCACGCGAGAACTCTTCGATTACCGGTGTCGGCAACGAAAAGCGAGTCGTTCAAGACAACAAACCCGAAGGGCCAATAAAGCGAGTTCGCGGAGGGATCGTTTGATCCTTGGTTAGCGTCAATGCTGTTGAGATCATTTTGACCTATAACGCATACGGCATGTTGCGAGGGCTCTCCATTGGAATCGTAGTCAAACACAACCAGGCGGTGGTGCCATGAGTCGGCGACTACTAAGTAGTCATCTATGACCTCAGCTTGGGTAGGCATGTACAGCCCCGACTTTGCTTCGCTGGAACAATGACGCTCTGAATCGAAGTCATCTTGACCGATTACTATGTCCGCGTCATAGCGACCGGACTCGACAAAGTCCTTGTATATCAGTACTCTATGGTTTCCGGTGTCACAAACTATGAGATCGTTACCGTGAATGGTGACGCCTCTTGGGCCGTAAAGGTTCCTTCTTGAAGCCTTTGCGGGTGGCAAGCGCAGTCCTCCGGGCGAGTCTCCTCCAAAGAGTTTGATGGGCCTCACATGCTCTCCCGTATCGAAACGACACCTGACTTTACCCTTACCGGTACTCTTTCCAAATCCACGCCTGGAATACTGAGGCCCTCGCCAGTCAATGCATCGAAACGGAACCCGTGCCAACGACAGGTGAGGACTTGGTCACATACTTCGGCGTTGTCAAGTGGGAGGCCGAGGTGTCCACAGCTGTCTTTGAAGCAAGAAACCTGTGTACCTATCTTGATGAATACTACCCGTTGCGAGCCTAGATCAATGGGAATAGGCTTTGACTCTTCAAGGTCGTCAAGACGAGCCACCTCCCGGAAGCGACTTAATTTGATAGCGTTAGTGTCTTGTGCGTCGTCGGTTGGTTGATCTTCAAAGACTACGTTCAGTTGAGGACCCACTTGGCTCTGAAGAAATGCGGCTAACTCTTTTTGAACTTCAGTGCCACCACAGCCTGACAAGGAACCTGTAGTTCGAAGGAACAACGAGTGCTCCTCAAACGCGATAATCTCGACATCACCACCTTGAGCTCTAAGTTGAGGACGAATGTTCTCCACAAGCATCACTATCTCCTGCGACAAGGTTGGTTCAACAAGTCCGCACACGGAGAGTCCTGTAACGACAAAGGGATCTTGCATGAGTCTCTTTCTTAGAGTGTCTCCTTGAGGAGTTTCTCTAAGACAAACTATAACTTGGTGAAGAACTTTAGTGAAGAACTCCTCCAGAGACGACTTCATCTCCAGCGCCTTTTTCTTTGAGATCTCATCCAACGAATGAATCTCCTGCACCGCTGTATCTAGACGTTCTAACTCTTTCTCAAGTATCTCCCAGGTACTTTCAATTTTCAGCTCTTCCATTAGAGCCTCCCTGCGATCTCGTACCTTTGCACTATGTTTTGAAGCTGAGTGCTAAAGGACTTGAAAAGTGCATTCCAGGCGAGTTCCTTGACATGGTCGTCAATGCTCTTAGTGCCATCTTCTACAGGGACTATGACGGACTTGAGGTAGCCGCAGATCGCCAGGGCACCGGAGGTTCCCGTAAGATCAAGTTCTTCCATCAAAATTTTTAGATACTGCTCCCGAAATGCCAACTCTTTCGGATCCGGCCTCGTTGAAAGAGCCCGAAGGATCTCGCTCCCTAGTCGTTCTTCGACCGTTTCGAGGTATCTAATGGCCGCTGTTCTAAAGGCCTCATCCATCAATATCTGCTCGTATAGCTCCATCGGTTGCCTCTTTCATATGGTGTCTTTCGATCTCATCCAAAAGGTCTCTCACAGCCTTGACATCTTGGTAGCTCTGGAACTCCTCAAAAATTCGGCGAGCTTCATGTAGCCGCGATCGAGCTTGGGTGAAGTCACCAAGATGCGCCATCGCGTTTCCCCAGTTGAACATGAGATGCGCATAGGTGTTGGGATCTTCTTTCATCTGGGGGCACGCAGCTAGTTCTGAGTAGATCGATACCGCTTCAACGAGGTTGTCAGTTGTATGCGAAGAGGGAGCATAGATGAGGGCGTTAGCCAGGTTAAGTTGAGTTGCCAGCCATTGCCGGGGATGGCTTTCTTTTCGAAATATCCGTGAAGCTTCTCGTAAAGCTGAAATGGCGACGGCGTATCGCAGAGACTCCTTGACCTCGGACATTGGCATAGCAAGATAACAGACGGCTAAGTCTATCTGTATGGAACCGAATGTCTCAGGGTTGTTCTTTCTCGAGAAGTACTTTGTCGCAGACTGGTAACATTTCACGGCCTCTTGTAGATAACCTGGATTGGAGCTTCCCAGTTCATGAAAGATGGTGGCCAGTTCTAGATGGAGAGAACCTATATCTTGTGATAGATCTGTCTTTTCTAGCACTTTAAGTGAGTGCCGGTAGCCTGATATAGCTTCTGCGTCGCTTAGACCCAGTTCTTTATAGTAGCCAAGTACGGTTCTTTGGATCAGTGCGGTCAAAGGCGTAAGTGGTCCGACAGTCATCGATGCCAATTGATCGAGAACCTCACGTCTCAAGAACTTGTCATCGGTCTCGCAAGACAACGCCAATAGGGAGAACCCACAAAGTGCTCTTAGTGCTGTTATAGGGTGTTGATGAAGAGTTTCTCGTATCTGAGGACTTAATGTGTCTGTTTCCCCTAGCGTGAAACGAGCCAGTTCATCTAAGATCAAGAGTTCTTTATCGTATAGACGCCTAGCCTGGAGGGAGCTCTTCCCTTTTAGAACACCAAGGTTGTATTGGACCCATGGTTCGGAATCGAAGCTCGCCAGTTCCTCAATTGCAAGGTCTATTTTACCGTCAGCCACGTATCTCATAAAAAGAGGATGACGAGTGCTTGTCGGTTTGATCCCTTGCTGCAGATCCAAAGCGAGATCTTCCCATAGTGTCTTTGGAAAGACCATAAGACTCAAAGGAAGTGGTCCTACGCCGAGGTGATCCAACGCCAGGTAGGTGGTTGTGTTGGGATTCTCATGGAGTTCGTGTGACATAGTACCTCGATCTTTATGTTGTCCTTGTTACCGTCACCGTGTCTTGAGACTGGGCACTCATCTCACTTCGATCTCCTTGCGATGTTAATCGTTTCAGACTGAAGTCGTGTTTATATACGCCTTGTTCCCATAAGGTCTCTTCATCCAAGCCTACGAGCGTTCTCATGGACAGCACATCTCTCAAGAAAGATAATCCATTGTCGTAGAGGCGGCTTTTGTAACAGGAACCTTGAGTGTCCGCGTCTCCTCGTCAAAGACACCATGCACGACTAACTCATGACCTAAGTTGTCGATGATATCAGAGACCTCGACGCCCCTCCTACCGCTCAAAGTGACTATCTTCGTTGGTCTGCCCGCACCTTTGTCGTCAAGAAGGTGAACCTCGAGTACTCCTTCGACTAGACGGACGCCCACAGTCTCGGGTAGATCCAACCCGTATTGCTCATCGGTGACCTTTAGGACTCCGGAGGATGAAATTGTTACATCTACCGCAACTGCGAGTCCAGCTTCGATGACTACCAGCATTTTGAGCATGGGAAGCACTGATTTTATCTCTTCAGATAGGTCGGCTCCAAGCTCTGTGGATGAGATGGATACCAAAAACACCGTGATTTCCTCGGGATATTCGCTTTCGTCCAGCAACCAACGGGCGAAGGCCAGGGAATGGTCCCATCGAAAAGCGTGACTTTGGAAAGTTTCCAGTTCAGGAAGCCGTTCTAGCTCTGATCCCGGCACTTTGTATATTGTTCCGGGATCAGAACCATCACGATAAGCATCCACTAGTATTACCTTCGTGGCGCCTTTCATCTTGAAGGCGACGTCCATACCTGCGGTGCCGCCATCGACTAAAGTGACCCTTTGTGCGTATCCATCTGTGAAGAGCTGTCGGATCAGGATTGGCCCCAAGGCGTCATCGCCGCGCAAGATGTTGCCACAACCAATCAGGACAGTCCCTGTGTTTTGTGATGTTAGATAGTCAAAGGGCGAGTCGACCACCTTCTATACCATTCCGTTCACGAGAAATCTCGACAGTTCCTTACCAGTTCGTTCGTCGTATGCATGTACGGTGCAAACTAAGCAGGAGTCGAAACTCCTAGCCACATGTCCCAGTTCTACGGGATCCTCGACGTCTTTGATTGGCGCTCCGACGAGAGCCTGTTCGATAGGTCCGAGAGTTCCGGCGCTGTCTCGTGGACCGATGTTCCAGGCGGTTGGGGTTACCACTTGATAGTTGGCAATCTTTCCATCATCTATGACGATCCAATCGCAAAGAGATCCGCGTGCTGCTTCAGTGCCGCCGAATCCCTTCCCTTCTGTCAGCTCTTCGGGCTTGTTGTAGAAACTTTCGTGAAGGTCGATCTGGGAGAGCCATTCTTTGACCCAGGTGAAGTACTTCGGCCCCTCGTGCATTCTCGCTAACTGACGGACCATCACTGAGGGTCCTATCTTGTTCAAGATGTCAAGGAACAAAGGATCATTGTCCTGATGAGCCGCGGCATTTGGAGCTGCCGCAGCCATTCGTCTTGCCAGAGGCCCTGCCTCTAAGGGGATGTGTCCGACTCCTTCGACGTCATATCTGGGGGACTTAGCCCAGGAGTACTTGTCCATCTTCCGACCCCGTTCGGGGTCCATGGGTATAGTCTCGCCTTCGAAGGGATGAAGCGGCCTGTTACCTTCATAGAAGGAGTGTGAGACGTCTTCTGTAACTCGAGCTTGATCGAACTCTGAGAACTGACCGTTTGCATAGACACCGGATCTACCGATCAGGGCGGCATTGCGACCTTCTATCGTTGGTGTTTTGTACAACTCGGGATCAAAATATGTTCCGACGGCCAAATAGTTACCGGAGCCTTGGCCGTACTTGTCAAGACCTACGTCCATGCAGTAGCGAATGAAGAAACCGCAGTCACTGTTGTACTGGCTCTCGTTCTCCTCAACCCAGGCCAGTACGTCCTCCCAGGTTTTGTTTTGCAACCAACGCTCAACTGAACAGCCCAGCCAAGTGCCTTCTAGCCACTCTCGCCTGAAGTACTCCAGAATTGACATTGACCGAGTGACGTCAGACAACGTTGGTGCACACATGACGCCGCCGGGAACCATGAAACTGGAGTGTGGCCACTGGCCTCCAAAGATGGCGTAGATCTCCACAGGCTTGTTCGAAACGATCACGCCTTTTTGATAACTGGCACCGCTGTATGGTGCGAATCGCCTTAACGCTTCTTCATAAAGGGGAGATGAAGCGTAGTTCTTATTGGTCAGGTCTATAGCGAAGAGAGCATAGAAATAGCGGGGGATACTTTGTAAGGTTTCGCAGGCCTGCGCGATGTTGCGTATCAACGTCGCATTCTTGGGCATCTTTGTTTTCCACGCTGTATCGAGAGCGTAGGCTGCTTTGTAGAGGTGGCTACCCCCACAGATGCCACAGATCCTTGGCGTCACTATTAGACCTGCTTGTGGGTCTTTCCCCTTTAAGATGATCTCAAAACCTCGAAACATCGCTGCTTCAGTCCAGGCGGAACTTACAACCCCGTCTTTGATCGTTACTCTGACGTCGAGATCTCCTTCGACTCTACCAAGTGGACTCACACGTAAGTCAACTGTACTCATTAGTGTTTTCTCCTTGCAACTTCTAAACGACGAACATATCTTCTTTGGACCATTGTGGTGATGCAACTCGTGCCGCTAAAGCATGAGCCATGTATGTAAGGTGGTCGCTTCCTTCGGGGACCTCTTTAGGAACCACTCCTGAGACTTTTTGAGTCTTAAACACCGTTCCAGGTGCCAGGTCAAAGAAAGGAAACTCGGGCTCGGTGCACCCTGTGCACGGCATTCCCGCGCGCGTCTTGGATGATTGACGGTTCCACAGGATTCGGTTACAAGGTGAGTGGGTCATCGGACCCCTGCAACCGAATTCGTAAAAGAGACAACCCGTTCGCGTACCCTCGCCAAAGTTGGTAGTTGACTGCTTGTACTCGAAGAACTGTACTCTGGTACAGCCCGTCTGCGTAAAACTCTTGAAAAAGGTTTGCGGCCGATGAAGCTCGTCTAAAGTAATGTCTCCGGCTCGACCAGAGGCTAAAGCGACGATGATCTGGGTAATCCAGTCGGGATGTGCAGGACATCCGGGAATGTTTATCACGGGGAGTCCCATCTTTGATCTGAAATTAACCCCCAAGAAGCCGCCTTTGGATCGTTTGTGGAACTGCAGGCCTGTCGACGCGGTGGGGTTGGGCTCGGTAGCAGGTATACCACCCCAACAGGCACAGTCTCCAATGGCCACGACGACGCCAGCTTGCGCGGCTAGATCGTTGACCCAATCTTTCATCGGTCGATCCGCAAACACGTCAAAGCGACCAGAGCCCTCTGGACCCTCCATGACCGTTCCTTCAAACACAAAGATGTCAAGAGGCATATCTCCTTTTGCGCAATCCCAGAAGATCTTCTGGGCATTGGCGCCAAGTTCAACACCAAGTGATGGGTGCCAAAGAAGATCCAAACCGAAGTCGACTATTAGATCCACCACACTTGGCTCTTCGGCGTTCAAGAACGACATTGTGTTGCCAGAGCAGGCTCCCCCTTGAAGCCATAGAACTGATGCCACTTGTTTACTCCTTTCAACTGTTAGTTACTACTTCTATTACTTTTTCTCTTATGTAGCTTGGCCGTACTGTGTCGTTTTCGATATAACGATCAACGACACAGTTGAAGGCCTATGCAGTAGCGTGCTTGTTTTCATCTGTTCTTCGCGACTATGTGACCTCTTACGATCCCTCCTTGGTCTGTGCAGTAATGGCTCTGATTGCCTGAGCCAGCTCTTCTATGCCTTCTTTCGTGCGGGCAGAGACCTTTATCGTGTTAGTCTTTGGTGACACTAACTCTATGTAGTGTCTTGCCTCGTGTTCTGAGAATTCGACCGCTTCAATGAGGTCTGCCTTGGAGATGACGGTTATGTGGCATGTCCGAAACAGATCGGGATATTTAGCTGGCTTGTCCTCTCCCTCTGTCGTTGACAAAAGTGAGACTCTGATCGACTCTCCAAGGTCGAAGTCGACTGGGCATACGAGATTCCCGACGTTTTCAATGAATAGAAACTGTGGTGCTAGTTGCAAGAGGTCGTCCAGATAAGGCGTGAACATGCGAGCTTCTAGGTGACATACTCCTTTGGTTTGTATCTGTTCGACCCAGTCGACATGTGGTGAAAGACGTTTCGCGTCATGATCGGTCGCGCAGTCCCCCACGAGCACCGCTACTTTGCTGCCTTGGGCGCGAAGTTCGTCTGACAAGACTGAGATCAACTCTGTTTTGCCGCTTCCAGGAGAAGACATGACGTTTATAACCAGCGTGCCTACGCTCGCAAAGGCGTTTTTGAGTATCTGGGCCTCGGAGTTTGCCTTATCTAGAATCTGAGCCTCAAGATTGACTGAAATACTCATGTTACTGTGCTACCTGCCAGTTCAAGAGAGATAACGTCAAACTCCTTGCCGCTTATCAGGTCACAGGGACCACCGCAATAGACACATCGGTAGAGATGTTCAATGTCATATGTATTGAGTCGCTGACAAGATACGCACAGCAGCTCAGCTACAGCTGTAGTGAAGATGAGTTTGCACCCCTCTAACTCCGTCTCAGCGGCTGCGAATGAAAAAGCAAACTCCAAAGACTCGGGATCTATCTGTGCCAACTCTCCGATGCGGACGGTTATGGAGACGACATCTTGTCCCCGCAGAGATCTTTCATCCAAAGAGTCCATTACGGTGCTCAACATGGCTCGTGCTAGAGAGGCTTCATGCATGCATCTATGGCCTAACGTTGTTGCGCCCGATTGACCGTAGGAGTTCGATGGCAAAGTCTAGTCCACGCTGTACTTCGGGATCCTTGATGCTCCTAAGGAGCGATCCGATACCTTTTGTCTGTGTATTTAACGCTTTCGTATTTTGATGTGCCTGTGCTAAAGACTTAGTAATCACAGTTACGCCCGATATAAAGTTTTCCTCTAGTAGTTGATTGCGAAGTAGTGAACCTAACGCCGCACTCTTGTCGCCTAAGCTCCGATAGAGCTGGAAGAGTTCCTTTAATGTATCCATGTAGCTACTCATTGTGTCTGAGGTGACGCCACGTAACTCGCCGACTCCTTCGGAGAGAGATGACACAATCTCGTCTCCTCGCTTCAAGAACTCGTTCAAGGAGACGGTCAGGATATAGAGAGCTTCGAGGTTTTCGACTATTCCAAGGGCATATTCAGCTGTAGTGGAGTCGGTAAGCTTTTCTATTAGACGTTCGACATCATCATGTTTTACGTTCGCATCAGCGTATGTCGCCATCTTCCCCCCTTATGTGTTGGCTTTATTGTCTCCGACCTTGAAGTTGGTGGTTTGACTATAGACAACATTATCGACCCATATGAAAGCCAGCCAGGTTTTGATATCCGTATTACGTAATATTAAGTCGATCTACGAATTACGATAAAGAGACTTAATCCGAAATGCGTATGATGGATACGGTTCCTGAAAACCTAAAAAGGTTATCTTAAGTTTTCAGAGTTCTATCCGAGTCCGTCCAGAGTTTCAGAAGGTGATTCGCCGTAGCGATCCTTATATGCTTTGGCAAATCTCCCGTAATGGTTCATGCCCCACTTGCGAGCCACGGTTCCGATCTTTATCATTTTGTCTGGACTTGAGAGAATCTCAAGTTGTATTCGATCGAGTCTCAGGTCACGTAGATAGGTCATAGGAGAGGAGTGCAGTTCCTCTCTGAATGCCTTTTGAATACTTCGTGGACTGATTCCAATGTTGCTGGCGATCTCTTCGAGTGTTATGTCCTGGTCCAGGTTTTCTTGCATGTACTTTATTGCCAAGCGTAAAGTGCGACTGCTTCGTTCAATTCCAACTGGTTGAAGACAAGTGGAGTAGTTTGAACTTTGAAGCAGAAGCAAGGTGGCAACTAAATACTCCTCCAATGCACTTATGCGCAGCGGATTGTGGCTCAGGCTATCTTGGGCATATAGCTCTTCATGAAGTAGCTGAACCGCTGTATGCCATCTCCAAGAGTAGGCGTTGGAGAGGTCGAAGGAACAATCAAACTGCACCGGGTCGGTAGGCGTGCGTGCTAGTGCTCTTGATATTTGATGTTCAACTAGTTTTGGCGAGATTCTTAGAAAAAGATGAGGTGAGTCAGGTTCAAGTTTCAGGTCGAAGTGAGTCCCTGGGTTGGCGATGAATGCACCTATGGTTGAGGTCCTAAGTTCACAGTTTTTTAGTTGGAAGGTACCTGAGCCGCTAGTTGGCATGAAAAGGTAGTAGCTATCTACCTTCAAGTTTCGCAACTCGACCCGAACTCGATAGTCGAAGTAGCCAAAACTTATCTCTTTGAGCGTGGCGGCATGATAGGTGAGGCCGAAGTTGGCCGCGTCTTGCCCGCCGACTAAAATAGAGTGTTCTCCGAAGAGCTGGCTAATCACCTGTACAGCTTCGTGAATTATTCGGGTCTTTTTAACCTCATAGCGTTCCAGAGCTGGGGGAATGCCCCGGCTGCGTCCTCGAGCTGGGACCGGGTTTTCGGTCCGGGTTGTATCTATCATTCGGACGCGTGTAATCGCCATGTTCGCAATAGTATCAATATTTCGCATGTCGGACTAGATACTTTGGATATACTTCGGAAATCGGATGTAGCTTGCGTATTGGGGCTATGGCATCTCTTGCGATATTCCTGCACTTTGATAGTGTGACGTTGGACTTATTGAGTTTGCTTGGAGTTCGAGGAGGGGTCCAGATGCGCTTTATCGACGAGTACCGCAATCCGGAGTTGATTCTGAAGCTGAGCCGTCAAATAAAACAAGAGGTTGCCGATCGAAGTTACCGTCTTATGGAGATCTGTGGCGGTCATACCCACAGTATCTACAGATTTGGAATCCATGAACTCCTACCCCAGAACATAGAGCTTATTCATGGTCCTGGATGTCCGGTATGTGTTCTTCCTTTAGGCAAGGTGGACGAAGCGTTGGAGCTTGTGCAGTCTAACGACGTGATATTTACTGCCTTTGGAGACGTGATGCGGGTTCCCGGATCCAAGCAGAGTCCATTTGAAGTGAAAGCCAAAGGTGCCGATATCCGAATGGTCTATTCTCCGACAGATGCTCTCAAGATTGCTCTTGAGCACCCAGACAAGGACGTTGTATTCTTCGCGATCGGATTTGAAACTACTGCGCCATCTACAGCGCTTACTATAAAACAAGCTCACGACCTGGGAGTCTCAAACTTTTCGGTGTTTTGCAACCACGTGACCGTGGGTCCACCCCTTCGTTCCATCTTAGAGAGCGAATTTTTTGATCTTGACGGATTTGTCGGCCCCGGACACGTATCTACCGTTATAGGCCTTGACCCATATCGCTTTGTAGCGGAGGAGTTTTCTCGTCCCATCGTAGTCTCTGGTTTTGAACCCACGGATATTTTGGAGTCTATCTTGTGGTTAGTACGCCTAATTAATGCTGGCGCCGCTTCTGTTGAGAACCAATACGTTAGGGCAGTAAAGAGCGAAGGTAACCTAGCGGCTTTGGCAGCCATGGACGAGGTGTTTGAAGAACGTCCCAGCTTCGAATGGAGAGGACTTGGTTACATCGATTCCTCAGCACTTCGCATTAAAGATACCTACATCCGATACGACGCTGAAGTGCGCTATAAAGTGAAGCAGATATGTTCTCCTGACCCTGAAGGAGCTATCTGTGGGGAGGTTCTTGTAGGGAAAAAGAAACCGGAAGACTGCCCGTTGTTGGGAGTTACCTGTTCTCCAGAGTACCCAGTAGGGGCCTTGATGGTGTCTTCAGAAGGAGCCTGCAGCGCCTACTATACCTATGTTCACAGACGTTCTACACGATCAGGAAGTGGAGTCAGTTAGGTGGACGTTTGGTTCTCTGACAAAGAGATTTTAATGGCCCATGGAGCTGGGGGAAAAGCGTCTAGAAAGTTAATGGACGGGCTTATTGCTCCTATTCTTTCTAACTACGGAAGTGCACCCACGCTAGAGGATTCTTTTGCTATTCCCGACTCGCAGATGTACATAACTACTGATTCTTTTGTAGTCAGTCCAAGCGTTTTTCCTGGAGGGACGTTAGGTGAGTTGGCAGTGAACGGAACCCTGAACGATCTCTCGGTTGCGGGCGCACGTCCTTTGCTGCTAACGTTAGCAATGATCATCGAGGCTGGAACATCTGTAGATGAACTGCAGCTTCAACTGGAAAAGATTGCCTCAACTGCTGAGGCGGCTGGAGCGAAGGTCGTTGCAGGTGACACCAAGGTGGTAGAGCACGGTGCAGGAGATGGAATCTACGTAACGACAACTGGTCTGGGTGTCAGACATCCAAGAGCTGCTCTTTCCAGCGGGCGTGTCAGACCCGGCGATAGTGTATTGTTGTCAGGGTCTCTGGGGGACCACGGAGTTACCATATTAATGGCCAGGGGAGATCTTGAGTTTTCCTCTGATTGGTTGTCCTCTGACACTGCAAATCTTTGGCCGCTTGTCGAAGCCCTTTTGACCGAGTTTGGTGACAAAGTGAGATGGATGCGGGATCCTACTAGAGGAGGGCTGGCAAGTACCCTAAACGAGCTGGCATTAGATACTCGAACCGAGATAGTGATTGATGAAGCTCGGGTTCCGCTGTCGGATCCAGTCAGGGGTGCGTGCGAGATTTTGGGTCTGGATCCTTTCCATATCGCTAACGAAGGCAAGGTCGTGGTAGTCGTTGACCCGCGGATTGCCGATGCTGCATTGGATCTTTTGCGTGAACATCACCTTGGGAAAGAGGCAGCCCTGATTGGTGAGATTAGAGAGACTGATCTTCCTGTGGTCGTCTGTAGAACACAATTTGGTGCACATCGCACACTTGATATGCTTACGGGAGACCCTCTTCCCCGGATCTGCTAGGTCTCGACTATAGTTTAATTGATCGAGCTATCTTTGCGAGAACAACATTTGACGCGTATGAGTCCGTCACTACTTTAGACCCGTCATCGTTTGGGGATGCAAGGGAGTAGTGACACAATGTGCCAATCACGTGTCATTGATTGCTGTCTGCCGGTAGGATAGTGACGCAGAAGTTGCGATTTGGGATGGAGAGAGGATCCGTATGACCGAGCAGGAAAGTAACGAGCCAGAGGTGGTCGTACCTGAGGCGGCGGAGGAGTCTGAAGAGAGTGACCGCGATACCGTAACCTCTCCTTCGAAGGTCTTGCGAATTGGTTCAATGATCAAGACGCTTCTTGACGAGGTGAAGGCTTCTAACTTGGATGAAGCCTCGAGGGTGAGACTTAAAGAGATCTACGATACCTCAATTGCTCAACTATCTGAAGTGATGTCTGATGACTTGGTTGAAGAACTCAAGACTTTTTCGTTGCCATTTGGGCCTGATGATGTTCCTTCTGAAGCTGAACTTAGGGTAGCTCAAGCCCAGTTGGTGGGATGGCTAGAAGGTTTGTTTCATGGCATTCAAGCTACTTTGTTTGCACAACAGATGGCTGCGAGAGGTCAGCTTGAAGATATGCGAGGACGAGGACTTCCCCAAAGTCGAATTGAAGGAAGCGTAGGGGGAGGCAACTACCTTTGAGTGGTGAGGTATCTACAAAGGTTGCAACAATCTCATTGGGTAGCGACCATGCTGGTTATCCTTTGAAAATAGTCGTAAAGGAACATTTGGAGAGCAAAGGCTATAAAGTCTTAGACTTTGGTACGTTTTCTACTGAGTCAACCGACTATCCCCTTTACTGCGCACCTGCAGCGGAAGCAGTGTCGACAGGAGCGGCTGATCTGGGCATTGTCTTTGGAGGTTCTGGGCAGGGGGAACAGATCGTCGCTAACAAGGTTCCTGGTATAAGGGCGGCCCTTTGTTTTAATGAGTTGAGTGCTCGTCTGGCACGCCAACACAACAACGCAAATGTCCTGTCTCTTGGAGCTCGCTTGCTTGGCGTGGAACTTGCTCTTTCAATTGTAGATAGCTTTTTGGATGCGACCTATGAAGGTGGCAGGCATCAACGAAGAATTGATCAGATAACGGCGTTAGAAAACGGCGAGCAGCTCGTTCCACCTGCCTCTTAGGTGTTAACCAAGCTGTCCGCAACGTCCTAATTTTGCAAAAGGAGTGCAAAGTCCTCTCTAATGAGACGAGAAAAGGAATCTCGCCGTGCTTCAATCTTTTGAGTTGTGTTTTGGCAGTCGTTGAATCGCTTGCATGCAGACGTATCGTCACGGTGTTTTTTTCGCTTGCATTATCGGCTGTTTGCCTGTCGTGTGAACATCGAAGAGTTTCGTGGTAGCTAAGTAGGCTCCCAAGGCGGTCTGACGAGGAATCGGAGAAGGCATATTCTTTAGGTGTCAGTTTAGGTAGTGTCGCAAAGAGAATCGAGATGAAACCCACCTGGAACAATACTTCTCCTTGAAACATATAAGTTAGCATGTGGTTAGGGAGCGAGAGAGCAGCAAGAATGCCTCCCATTATCTCGACTACAAAATAGATGACCAACTTGTTCTTATAGTCATTCACGTTGACGAGATAGATCGATATGGCTAGCTGATCTAAGAACAATAGCGTTCCCACGATCATGTGGGTCCAGTTGAAGAATGTATTGATGCTAAATGGTGTTAATACAATCAATACTAAAAAGATGCTCATGCCTTGAAAAGCTCGCTTTAGAGTACTTCTCTGAGTTTCACGTTGAAGATCTTCCGCGACGCCCCAGATACTGTATGAGGCAACAAAAAGTCCTGTGCCAAGAGAAAGAACTGTAGTTAAATGAACTCCGAACTCGCTTACTCCATATATCTGGACAGAAGCATTGTGCAAAAATATTAGAGAGATTGCCAGACCCAAAATGACCGCAACGGTCGCAGTTCTCAGGTGATGTTGTACCTGAAACTTAGCGTCTGTCGTATCCCGTAGATGTGTTTTCGAGTACTCCATAAGCATCGCCTAAACTATATCGTTGTATATTACAACCATATGAGTTGGCTAGCGTATTCCTCAGCTGGAGAAATTTTTTATCAGTTGTCTCCCTGAATATAGATAGAGTTCCTCAGTTAACTTTTAAAACTTGTAACTGACATGCATCCATGCGAACTCTGACTCAAGAAGTAGAGTTAACTGCCGCCGCTTACAGCTACAGGTGCCTGGGTCATAGGAGGTGCCTGAGTCATAACAGGTGCCTGAGTTGTAGCAGGTGCCTGAGTCGTAGCAGGTGCCTGGGTCGTAGCAGGTGCCTGGGTCGTAGCAGGTGCCTGGGTCGTTGGAGATGTGGCGGCTGGCTGTGACGAACTTGAAGGCGTTAGTGCTTTTGGGCTAGTGGAGGTCGACGATCCAGTGGTTATTGCTCCTGCCGTCGATGCTACAGGATACGTTTTCCCCGGATTTACTCGCCAGACGAGAACTGTTAGAAACCCGAGAGCTGCCACTGCAATGCGCCTTATGGTCTTGGCTGTCTCACCGCTGTGATCTAAAATTTGTTTACCCTGCATGTCCGTACGCCTCGTTTTTTAGGGATCCTAACGTAGGATGTCGCAAGTGTACGCCAATTCGTTACTGTTCTCATGAAACTTTGATGAAAGACTAAAGATTGTTTGACTTAACAAAATGCCATTGATCAATTTAGAGGTGTTCTCAAAGCGCAATGCTGTTTCCTTTGAGTTGAATCTAGTTGTGGTCGGTACTGTATCATACAGTACCGGATAGACGATGATCTTGGGGTGATAAGTGAAGACGATGTTCGTCTACAACGATCGTAAGCGACTAGAGACTCTCTTAGATAGAGAGCGAGAAGTGTTTGCCAAGCGGACACAGCTATCGTTGGCCGCTTTTGAGCAGTCGCGTCGTGCTCTCATCGGTGGAGTACCGATGTCCTGGATGAGTAAGTGGAGTGGTGGCTATCCGATATTTTTTGAAAGTGCCAGAGGATCCCGGATAATAGATGTCGACGGCAACTCCTATATCGATTTTTGTCTTGGTGACACAGGTGCCATGGCTGGACATAGTCCCGAACCAACCGTCGATAGCGTGATCGACAGGATTCAACTCAAAGGAGGCGTGACAACCATGCTTCCATCGTTGGATTCAATCAAGGCGGCTACGGCATTGAAAAGTCGTTTTCCACTTCCTCTGTGGCAGTTTACACTTTCAGCCACAGATGCCAACAGATTTGCACTGCGGTTTGCACGTCAGATTACTGGACGGAAAAAAATCCTTGTGTTTTCCTACTGTTACCATGGCACCGTTGATGAAAGTTTTACAGTTTTGAAAGACGGAGTATCAGTATCACGAGAGGGGAATGTCGGACCTGCTGTAGATCCAGCTGTAACTACTGAAGCTGTCGAGTTCAACGACATTGACGCCGTTAGGCGAGCTCTTTCCACGGGAGAGATTGCAGCGGTTCTGACAGAACCTGCCTTGACTAATATAGGAATAGTACTACCAGAAGACGGCTTTCATGAACAGCTTCGAAGCCTATGTACTGAGACGGGAACACTTCTAATTGTGGATGAAACGCATACCTTTAGTGCGGGATATGGCGGCGCAACCGAGCTTTATGGTTTGAAGCCTGATATCATCACAATAGGAAAGTCCATAGGAGGAGGCGTTCCTGTGGGTGCCTATGGTGTCTCGGAGGCCATAGCGGATCAACTGCTTAGAGATGATAGGGCAGACCTGGTAGATACCGGTGGTGTCGGAGGAACCCTTGCTGGTAATGCTTTGTCCGTGGCGGCGGTAGCTACTACTTTGAACTCTGTCTTTACCCAAGAGGCGTTTTTGGAAATGATTGATCTGGCAAGTAGGTTCGAAGCCGGGGTTACTCAAGCGTTTCAAGCTCATGGTGCACCGTTTTGCGTAATTAGGCTGGGAGCAAGAGTCGAATACAGATTTTGCCCAAATCCTCCCAAAAATGGAGGCGAGTCAGCAGCTTATGGCGACGAGATGCTTGATGAGTACTTTCACCTCTACTGCCTAAATCGTGGAGTGCTGATGACTCCTTTTCATAACATGGCACTCATGTCGCCGTCGACCTCTTTAGCGGACGTCGACGCTCATAGTTCAATTTTCAACGACGCGGTCAGTGAACTGTTTTAGGTGTCGAGACCATTAGTACATTGATTAAAGACGTAACTGACGTGAACAAGTAGGCGGTGACGAACCTACTTCTTGGTCTCTAGTGGTCAGGTTCTCCCAAGGACTCTTCAGGGGACAGATCGGCCTCTGCTGCGAGAGCACCGTGATAGTGGAGCTTTCCATCTTCATTACCGTCTTGGTCTGGACTCTGTACTGCGAGAGCGCCTTGATAGTGGAACTTTCCACCTCGCATCCAAGAGGCAATTGTTCCGACCATAGCGGCTAAAAATGCGAAGTCGAGTGCGTCTCTCAAGCCACTTTGAAATGCAGGAGCAATAAGATGAGGGAAAAATGAACGGCCAGTAAGATAGGCGACCTTTGCAGCTGGCATGTGTACCAAGACCGGTCCAAGCAGTGTTTTAATCGGATTGTACCCTAAGAATGCCGCAAATAGACTTCCAACAGGCGGAAGAGAGGCGGCAAAGTGTGCTGCTTTAGCTGGTATACCTTGTTGGACTAATCCTGAAAATAACGCGTGGGGTAATGTTGCAGAAAGCCCCACGATGATTAACGAAAAAAAGACACCTATCGAGAGAACCTGAGCTGAGTTCTGAAAGGTAGTCAACATGCCCGCTCCAGCTCCTCTTTGGTTTGGTGGCAGTGAGTTCATTACTCCGGCCTGGTTGGGTGCAGAGAAGAGACCGCCAGCAAGACCGTTGACAGCTACTATTAGTGCAAAGGCGACGTAGTTAAAGTCAATGGGAAGAAATTGTAGTGCTAGGTAAGTGGCGCCTTGAACGAAAATGCCTAAGGTTGCGAAGGGTCTAGCCCCAAACCGATCCGATAGTTTTCCTGCTAGAGGTCCAGATATGAGAAATCCGACAGTGAGGGGAATCAGATATATGCCGGCCCAAAGTGGAGTTTGGGCGAAAGAGTATCCGTGCTCTGGGAGCCAGATTCCTTGGAGCCAAACGATGAGTATGAACTGCAGGCCCCCTCGGCCAAGGGCACCGAGTAAGGTAGCTACGTTTCCTGCCGCGAAAGCCTTTATTTTGAAAAGTTGAAGACGAAACATTGGGGACGATGCCTTAGTTTCATATACCGCAAACGCCGCGAGGGTAATTATCCCACCAACGATCTCTGCTATTACTGCTGGATTGCCCCATCCCATCGTAGAGTGACCGTAGGGAAGAATACCATAGGTGATACCTACCATGACAGAGATCAAACCAACAGCAAAAAGCAGATTTCCGATCCAGTCAATCTTTGCAGGAGTTCGAACGCCAGTGTCTCGGAGTTTTAGGTATGCCCAGACGGTTCCAAAAACTCCGAAGGGTACCGATACTAAAAAGACAAGTCGCCAAGATACCGGTGCTAGTACACCGCCAAGGATAAGACCTATGAATGATCCCGCTATTAGCGCTATGGAGTTGATACCCAAAGCAGCGCCTCGTTCATTGGGTGCAAAGGCGTCGGTGATGATGGCAGAGGAGTTGGCAAACAAAAACGCAGCTCCTACTCCTTGAAACACTCGCATAACAATTATGTAAAGAGCTGCCGATGTTCCATGCATCCAAGTTATAGAAAGTAGAATAGAAAAGAATGTGAAGATGGCAAACCCCATGTTGTACATTCGAACACGACCGAATATATCTCCGACTCGACCGAGACTGACAACGAGTACCGCGGTTACGATCAAAAATCCCATGAGCATCCACAGCAAGTACGTGGAGTTGGACGGCGTCAATGGATTGACACCGATACCTCGGAAAATGTCGGGCAAAGATATCAACACGATGGATCCGTTGATAGTTGCCATCAAAATACCGATTGTGGTGTTTGAGAGGGCTATCCATTTGTAACCGGGATGATCTTGCAGAAACTTTGCAGCATCGTCTCCCGAACGTCGAGGTTGTGTTTGCATAGGCCTTCCCGTGGTAAAAAGAGATCTAAAACTCGCCAGACTGATGTTATGCCCCAGATGATATTCCTTGTACAAAAGCTTGTATATTACAAGTATATACCTAAAGACTGGCTCTGTTGCTAGTTTGTGGCGATTGTCACTCCTAAAACGATTTGTGTGGCCCCGCGCATTGTTTTTTGACTAGGGAGCGAGGAGTTCAGGTTCGATACGGTCTTCATCCAACGCGCCGGGAAACCCCGTCTTTAGAGCGGGGAGGGATAGGCGCATATTAGCTCGGTCTCCTTTGGTTCTCTATGTATGTCTGTAATACATCCAGGCTTGCGCCTCCTGCTGATCCGACAAAATACGACGGTGACCAGAAGTGTGTTCCCCAC
>JAJYGA010000161.1 GCA_021785255.1 Actinomycetes bacterium | reverse complement strand
AGGAGCCTTCACTAAGCCAAGTTTCTCTACGCAACTCAGCCAGCTCATGTGCTTGGGAGTTATACGTGATCTTCTGTGTGCGGTATCTAACCCATAAGTTACGTTGTTCGAGCGCTAAGTTCCAGACATAACGAGCATCTGAGCAGTGGCGCACGAGAACGGATAGCTCCTGTTCTCGTGGATAGAGGCGCTCGCGAATGCTCATAGTGCTATTTTGCCTCGACGGTGTTACAGAGGTCGCTCGACCCTGCCCTTACAGAGAGGGTTTGCGCTCCCATTTCATCAAATGTTAATGAAATATCGCCCAGCCTTTCAGTTTTCCCATTGATCACAAAGCAGCCTCTCCAAAGGGTGATAAACTTGCTGTTGTTTCCCTTATCGCGAGGAAAGGACAGCTTCAATGAAGGAAGCTTTTAGCATTGCACTTCAGGTAGTTCTCATTGGATCTCTAGTAGGTTTTATGATCACCATCATACTGCTTGCTATCAAAACGAAAAACACATGGGAACGTGGTTTGCGAATTGCTGCCATCTTCGCAGGTGCAATGATTTCTCTCGGGGCTCAAGCAAGCGGACTAAGCTACGCAAACTATACAGTGAAAACACTTGCTGGGGCAAGACCGGCATCCGCGCTTGCGTACGGGCTTGCCACTTTTATCCCAGCTCTCATGGGCTCCGCGATCGGGTTTTATTTTGCCCGCACTATGAGAAAAAACGAGACAATGGGAATTAGACTACTAGGATTTATTGGAATGCTAGCATCTACTGCATTTATGGAAGTCTATATTGAGGCGGCTTCTCTAAAAGGCATACAACTTGGCGCCACAGCACTACCTAATATCGGATTTACCGCAGGTGTAATTCTGACTGTCGTCCTCACAGCCCGTACAGAGCAGGATAACGCGAGTCACTCCAGTAATGTCATAATAGATAGATTAAAACACAGTTTATATGACCGCATTATATCCTCAACTAGCCACACAAATAGTGCTTCAAGCATTGTAGATAATAACACCACAAATAGAGATCCTTGGGCCTAATAATAACTGCTTACTCTTCAAGAAATTTAGTAATCTACACGTTTAGACTGGAAAACATGAGTGCCAAAGTTTCGCAACACACTTAAAAAGCTATTGGATCCCAATATAACTCTGGATAACAGTAAGAATATATATGCACGAACCTGTCCATTTTGTGGAGATCAAATCGATCTATTGCGGTGTCCTGTAGTAAAGTCTATCTCGACAGCAAGCAGCTCTGCCGCGTTGAGGTCTAATACTAGTTTCGACGATGAAGCAGAAGATGCCGGCGGTGCAGTCGACTCAGACTCGAAAGACAAAGACGTTGAGATCGCTCCTGGCATACGGTTACCTAAAGAAGACATACTTTGGGATCCATCAGTTGAAAGAAAACAACCTTCGTCGGGGCCAACAGGACTCTTTACAACAGAAGCGGCGAATCCGCTTCCAGATCTTTTCGACAACAATGAGTGGTATAAGTCAGGAGCACGAAGAGCGTGTTACTCCTGCGGAGAGAAACTTCCTGTCGAAATTGACACAAGATCATGTCAACTGATGGGCATTGCAGGCGTGAACCGCGCAGGGAAGACACACTTTGTGGCACAAGCATTTCGAGAAATTACGGCTAGCAATGGGCTTGAACGTTTTGGATGTACTCGCGTAAAACTTAGCGAAAGCACCGGACGGGAACTTTATCAGAAGTACTATCCAGCGATCCTAGATAGCAGACAAGTTCTTGGACCGACGGACCCAAATCAAACGCCTCAACCGCTCTTGTTTTCGATCGATTTAACTGACTGTGAACCAATGCTCGTTATGACACGAGACATCAGTGGTGAAGCTATCATGGACGAAAACAAGCGAAGGTCTATTCTTGAGTTCCTAACCCGTTCTGACGGGTTGATTTTTGTTATCGATCCAATTGAGTTCAACTTTGTGCGCGAGAGGGTGCCTCAAGAACTACTTCTTGGCCGCCGATCAGTCAATCAAGTTGATCTGCTCCAACAGTGCTTGATGGAAGTTCATCGAAGGACCAACAAATCCGTTCCAGTAGTTGTCACAATATCAAAATGTGATCTACTCATTAATTATTGTGGCCTATCTGGGCTCTGGAGCAAGCCTCCACTTGACTCATGGCAAAATGATACCTTTGAAATAGACCGCGAGATAAGAGAAATGTTAATCTCCATTGGAGAGGAATCAATTGTTAAAGCGACACAAGGATATGCAAAAACTTATTTCCAAGCTTTCAGCGCTCTGGGTGGCGATCCAATCATAACAGGACCAACAGCTAGCGTTGCCAGACTACCGAATTCCGATCCAATTCGTTGTGCCGATACTCTCGGAACTGTATTACGCGGCATGGCAACAAAGACTCAAACAGTGAGATAATGCTCGAACAGCTCTTTTACGCTTGGTCCGATCAAGGACTTGAAGGTAGAGACATGTTTCAGGTAGTCGCCGCCAGTCCTGGACTTATTAACGGCAACGATCCCATAGGTACGCTCGCCCGTAAACTCTGCAAGCACCCGGATCCTAAAGAACGTCTAGCAGTTTCGTTCGGATGGATTGACTCTCGTGGCTATCGATTTGTTTTCAATAGGTTTCCATTGCCCGGGCTTGGTCCAGACGGACGACCTGGTCATTTTGCTGCACATATCATCGTAAGCCCAATATCAGATTTGGACAAGTCGTACATATTCGAACCAGCTGCACAAGGGTTGTGGTGGGATGGAAAAACTTTTCCCACCTCCTCTACCTTGCCTGTACTCCCTGCACAAGCAATTGGGATCTCAGCGGAACGAATCGCGAATACATCTAGAACCGAAGAGGCTCTAGCAAAGGTACTTCTGTCCAACGCGACGGGATCGATCGCCACAGGATGGGCTGAACTATATGCGGCAGTAAGGGGACTTTATCTGGCACTCCCTCAGGTATTTGAGAAAATCAAGTCGTTTTCAAGTTTTGAAACCGGGGAAACCGCAGACTGGTTCAATCTGGTTGGCAAAGGTTTTCAAGATCGCTTCGATCGCGTTGACGTCGGAGTTCTTAGTTGTGCACGACTCATTCTTTCAGACAGGCCCGGCGATAGAAAACGAATTCGTTTTCTTCTTCGATCCGCATCCCTCAACGAATCGCTTGTTCTAAGAGACTTCGCTCTAACTTATGGAGAAAAAGAGGCTTTACGACAACTAAGTATCGATGATAATAGAAACCGTTATTGCAGCTTGTTAGCGACTTCAGCAATCGTTGAAGACTTTCTAGACGAAGTGGAAGTTAGGCAACGAGTGCTAAAAGCCATTGTAAAGGGTTCACGGGACGTTGAAGAGGCACTTGTCTCAGGAGCAAAAGGCATTTCATCGAAAGCCCTCGAGAGAATAGGAATGGAGCTAACATCTATATTCTTACAGGAAGAGAACGACTTAATTCAGCTCCAGAAGGCTCTCGAAGTGTGTGTACGTCTTGGAAACAATGCACTCTCGGGTTTAGCAACAGTCGCAGTTGATTCATTGTTAGACCAAGCAGACAAATGGCCCGTAAAGGTTATGTCTACTAGCCTGAAGCTGCGCAATACACCAACCTATACCATAAACCAGTTACTTAATTCAGTGGCTAGTTCTATCATGGCAGAACATATACTTTTGCAGGACGATTTAGCACCTGGGTACACAATTGATATTGTTGTTCGGGGACTGGAAAATGAGGTATTAGATCCTCAACGAATAGACGTCTACGCTCGCAAATTATCTTCCGAGCACAGGCGCACTTTAGCAGTTGAGCTAGGATTCTCACCTCGCATCTTCGAACTGATCGATCGGTTCCCGTCTGCATGGTCGAAAGAAATTCTGCTTCTTACTGCTCCTCGCGCTACCCACGATCACCTTGGTAGACTTTGTATTCGTGTATTAGATAAAATGAGCACTTCCGAACGACGAATCTTGATCAGCGAACTCAGCTTCCGCCTAAAGGGTAAGATACCAGATGAAGTAGCTAGCTTCGCCGATGAACTTTTGGCCACAGCAGTAAGGCAGTCACTGCGTGGATCAGACCCACTGCCGCCGATAGAAAGGCTTAATTTACTTTGTTCGAACTCCGACTATGGTCGCCTGTGGCGACACACGTTCGAAATTTTAGCAGCCTCCGAAAGATTAGATCTGAAATCTACACTGCTTCATCTCACTAAACTATTCCGCTCTTCAAATAGACCAGTTCCAGATGAACTCTTACAGTTCTCAATAGAGACGACAGTTCGACTAATTCGTTCGATCGAAGATGCGCGTAAGCTCCTGCTAACGCTCAAAGGGGGAATTGACAGCAAAGGTCTTGAACTCCTAGTCAACGGTGCAACTCGAATTAGAGGTCTCAACCAAGCCAAGCTATATGTACTGGCCTTATCGTTGTCCAATCAATCTACGAAGCACACTAAAGCACAGCTGCATAACATGCTTAGAGATCTAACCGATTCCGAAATACAAGAGCTAGAGGACGATCTCCAACAAAGCAATCTGGAGCAATCCCTTTACACAATAACACAGCAAGAACTTTTGCGAGCATCGAAAAAACATCAGTCAATACTCAAGAAATTGCCGAAATTTAATCGCTGATGGCTAGTTCAATCAACTTTATACTTAGGCGACTTGGATCAACTAGTAGTTTGTTTTACATAAAAACACACGCTGAAACCATCAAGTTTTACCTTGCCCCTTTGAGAACCAACAGGTGCTGAATTAGTTTCTTTGGTATTTGAAATTGAGTTCCTGGGCCTGTCGCGAGTCGACCTATATGTGCCACATGCTTGTACTGCGCATGTGTGCAAACACAGATTCGATCAATACGATCAGTGTCACCGTTGCATCTGAATGATAAATAGTGAGTCTACTCATTATGATGCACCTTTTTCAAGGTTCTTCCCTTGGGCTTCATTCTCACTCGCCCGAGGGTTGTTCTCGCCTCTCCAAGCACGGCCAGTATCGCTACTGGTCTTACATGCTCTCTTTAGGTGATGAGTCATCCCATCATCTAAACTGTCGCCTGTACCAAGTGGCCCGGGAACGAACAGGGCGCTGGCCTCAACTAGACCAGGACTGGTATCCGACCAGTCACGGATATTTAATGACATACTTCTAAAGTTTCGCAAGTTCACCGCCACCCGGAGCGGATTCAGGGTTAGGATGGAGTCGTACATATGTTCGCAGAAGGGTGGCAGCTATGAACCTTGTCGAATTTAGCACGCGTTTCTCTACAGAGTCTGCGTGCGAGGAGTATCTGTGTCAGTTGCGTTGGAAGGAAGGGTTTCGTTGCCCAAAATGCGATAACACTGAGTTCATGTCGGTACGGGTAGCACGTCGTCGAGACGCAAAGGAGCGACTACCTCTCTTTGAATGCAAGTCATGCCATCGCCAGACATCGGTGACCTCTGGCACGATCTTCCATCGAAGCCACGTCCCCCTCACCAAGTGGTTCTTAGCCGCGTACCTGATCGCCAATGACAAGCGAGGGATCGCAGCTACCACCTTGTCCCAGCACTTAGGTGTCTCGTATCCAACCGCTTGGTTGATGCTGAACAAACTCCGCAAAGCGATGTCGGAGCGAAACTCCAGGTACTCCCTTGATGAGAAGGTCCAGGTAGATGAGTTCTACCTTGGTGGGATAAGCCATGGGACGGGAAAGCAGGGAAGGGGAACCGACCAGGCTACGGTACTGATCGGCGTGTCTCTCAGAAGTGATGCGCCCCAACACTGCTTCATGTGACTATTACACAACTTGCGACCACTGATACGGTGCTTGGTGTCATAAAGAGACGCGTGAGCCCCACGATCACGCTAGAAACCGATGGCAATCCCACCTATAGCTTATGTGCAAAGGCGATGGGTATAGCCCACTCAGTGACGTTATCGAGCGATGAGAGTGCACACGAGATCTTCAAGTGGATCAACACGCTGGTTGGCAACACCAAGAAGTTCATCGATGGCACCTATCACAAAAGAGAAGAGCACAAACAGCTCTGCGTGGAAGAGTTCGTCTACCGGTTCAACCGCAGACGCAGCAGATCATCTCTGGTCGATCGGCTCCTGAACACCTGCGTTCAGAGTACACCTCATCCGTTTATCTCGACTCGTGGTGTGCAACTGGGCTTGGCTTGTGAATCTTTATAAGTATGTTTAGCGACGAGCCTTTGAGCCGATTGGGGCCAACTTCAGCATGTGACAGTAAAACTGACTCCGGGATTAACCAAAACCCATGTATAGGTAGGGGCGAGTCGGGCTGGTAGGGGTAAGTTCGGACTAGAGATAAGCCGTCAAAAAATACCCTAGAACTACAAGCTGTACTTGTCGATGCGTTGTAAAGTAATTCTATGGTGGAGCGAAAAAGTTCGCAACCCATACAACTATGAGGGGGTAATAATGAGAAAGCTGCCATATTTCGGGGCGGCTATCTTAGCGCTGAGTCTCGGACTTGTGAGCACAAATACTGGAATGGAGCTTACGGCCAGCCATTCTGACAAGGCTTCATCGAGTGCAAACATTGAACAGGTAGTTCAAGCTAGCAAGAATATTGGATCAGAAAGAGCCGCAGCTAGCGCTATTAGACCAACCTTGGTGTGTGACCCGGGGGTTACTTGTGCATCACCCTCCTATGCTTGGCCGGGTGAAGAGTGCGATAATCCTGGTGACATAGCACTCGATCCATACGGTCAGCCACTTGAGTGTCAATACGTCGGCGCTGATGAGTACGGTAATCCTATCTTTATCTGGGTCGAGGTTTAAGACCTTAGTCTGTCACGGCGCCAACTTTCAATTTGAAAGCAAAACAAGTAACAGTCTTCAACTACAAAATCAATGCGCGAGGGAGAGTACCACCATGAAGATAAAGATTGATAACCCACCACTACCATCTGCGGAGCTTATAGAGTATCTGAGCGGCATCTTTATTGCAGATGCATTTGGTGGCTCTAATTGGCAAAGAGATCGAACGGGTCGTCGACCATTGTTTGGTCGCGATATATTACTTTATTCCGACCGCGCTTCTCATTTGAATCTTGGACCATCACTTAAAAGAGCCTTATCGTACTATCAACTCGACGGATTAGCTACGCTTCAAGAGCTAGGACTGTCAGTCATAGATGAGGTTGGCTACGTTGGTGAACGAGAGAGACGCTGGAATCTACACGTGGGAGAACCCAAGACTTTGATCGAGTCCTTCGGTGAAGGACAGGCGGTACTAAGTTCTGCATGCCGCATGGCCCTCTATCAAGCCACGTTGCTTGCGGCTCATGAAGGCTTAGCAGTAGTGCCTGCCGCTTTATATCTCCTTACTCTCGTTCTATCATCGTCAGAACTCAACCGAGTAACCGAGACCGCACTCGTCATCGAACAGGGTACGTTGTATGCGACAGACAGCTCGTACTCTGACCTCCAGCGTAGGGTCTGTAGGGCTCCTCTTGAGGAGTTTCTAGCTCCCGAAACACCCCTGTCAACTCGATATGCAACAAATGAGGAAGCGCTCGTAAACGCGTTGTTCGATGGAGTGATACCGCAGTTTGAGTTTCCGGCCAACTTTACACCCCTGGCAACCTTGTTGATCGAACAAAGTATTTCACCTGGAACTTGGGAACCAGGGAGGTGGCGACCGGTCCTCATCACAAAAGATCCAGCAGAGGTATCTAGATTGTCGCCACTGCTCAGTCGAAGAGGAATGCTTTATCAAGGTCTACCGAGTCCAGATAGACCGATACCGTCGCGTCTCGCTGTTAGATCAGAAGACATCCTCTACATCTGGGATCACTTTCGTGACTCAAGGAGCACTTAGACCCGGGTTGGAGGTTTTGGGCGAGAGACTATGAGGACTCGATATCCAGGCATTGCTGGATCTAGTGTAGACCATCAGATCTGGATTACAGCGACCCTAACTCCTTTGTTATTACTTGCACCTCACCAGAGATGCCCCAGCAGACAAAGGCTTTTAGGTGTGAAATCCCCCTAAGAAGGTATTGGGTTAAGTAGCCACATTGAGAGATGGCAGTGTCGGTTAGGCTTGCACTGAGAGATACTTTACATGTATAAGCCTAAACAAACATGAGGTGTCCCCATTTCTCATAGCCTGTAGTGATCTGCTTAACCCACTGTTTGGTCACGTCCACGTAAGTGGTGTATCGAACCACTAGGAGATCCGGACTTAAGCTTATATCATCTGAGGCTCTGGAAGTTCTGCTACGATGAAGTATTGAGGGGCGTCGGTTCCTGTAGTAGCTGAAACTCTGCTTACTTGTAGGAGAACCTCTTGACCCATATATCTTCAAGACTTAGGTCAACTTCTCTGTTTGCTCCATCAGGTCCCCCTAGGTCTCAATATCAGTGTGTGCGCTCCTTGAAAGATAAATCAATGAGGGCGAGAAGGCAGAGATATTGAGATGGTTACCTACGATGAAACGGTGGAGAACAAAACAACCCAAGAGGTGATGGTCCCACCCAAAGCAACTAGACGGGTATTCTCCCCGAGTTACAAGGCGAGGATACTAAAAGAATACGACTCCTGTCCGTAAGGAGAAAAGGGTGTGAGTATTCCCGCTCTATCGCGATTCATTCCTGAATCTTGCGCGAGTCCCTCGAACGGAGTCTTGCGCGACTGGTTCCTGAATCTGAATAACCCCGGGTTTCTTGGAGACTCCTACTCTTGAGAGGATGGAGTTACTATGGCACAGGTGAAGCGTTACTCACCAGAGGTAAGGGATAGGGCTATTCGTATGGTTGTAGACCACCGAGGGGAATACCCTTCGCAGTGGGCAGCGATTCAATCGGTAGCCAACAAGCTCGGCATGACCCCAGAGACCCTACGGATCTGGGTGCGCCAAACCGAGATCGACACAGGGGACCGCGAGGGGATAACGAGTGAGGCCAAGGAGCGGGTGCGCCAACTCGAACGCGAGAACGCTGAGTTAAAGCGAGCGAACGAGATCCTGAGAGCGGCATCGATTTTCTTCGCGACCGAGCTGGACGGTCAACCAGGAACCAAACGAAACAAGTAGTAGCGTTCATCGACGCGAATAGGGACAAGTGGAGGGTCCGGCCGATCTGTACAGTACTGCACTTCGCCTCCTCTACGTACTATGACTACAAGCGACGAGAACCCTCCAATAGAGCCCTCAGGGATGAAGAGCTCAAAGTTCTCATCACCGAGACGCACGAGGCCAACTACAGCGTCTATGGAGCCAAGAAGCTTTGGGTGGCACTGAACAGAGCTGGCAACGAAGTGTAGGGCGACTCTTTCATTGAACATGCCTTAGTCACTTACGTCATTAGGGATAATGATGGGTTTTCTAAAAGAGATGCTTGCATTGTCGTTGTGTACTTGCCGATACTGGAGGGTTCTTAAAAAGACATACTTATAAAGATTCACAAGCCAAGCCCAGTTGCACACCACGAGTCGAGATAAACGGATGAGGTGTACTCTGAACGCAGGTGTTCAGGAGCCGATCGACCAGAGATGATCTGCTGCGTCTGCGG
>JAJYGA010000071.1 GCA_021785255.1 Actinomycetes bacterium | reverse complement strand
GAGAACCTCTCTTATCTCCTCATATGGCTTTAGATGTCCATTTACCACCAGAGGAGATAAAGCCAGAAACTACGTCTCAGGATTTAGAGGAACCAAAGACACCTTTGAGTGCATAAGTGACGATGATGATCACTACAAGGTATATGTCAAAGAGATTGTAGATGACGACTGTAAAACGCTTGAAGATGAGGACCCGGTCACTCCAGGTACCAAGGTAGTAAAGACAGCTTGTCTCCCGGAGAGACGTCTGAAACTACTCACAAAAGGGGAATTCGGAGGGCCCCCTCCATCGTCCATGCAGCATTGCAGTGTGATTGATTATCAGCTTCGACATGATTTATAGCCTCTTTCATTCATGACGCACGTTGAAAGTTGGGCTAGGGTTTTCTCTAACCGTTGCAGAGAAATTCAAGATATAGAGTCCTAAAAAAGTAATGATCGAACCAGCTAAAAAGGTGAGAGTAACAGGTTCAGACAGAAATACCACCCCAGCGGCGACAGCTACGACAGCGATAAGGTACGTTACCGAAGACGATAGTGCCGGAGTAACCAAGCGAGTTAAAGAAAGTGAAAGCAGACCGGCTATCGCCGTATTGACCACACCAAGGACAATCGAAAACCCAACTCCTTGGTCCATGTGTATTCCCGACAGCGACGCTCGGTAAAAGATCGCGATCGCAATATAGAGAACCGAAGAAACTCCTAACTGTAGCGCAGCAATCTGGACAGAAGTCATGCCAGACGGAACGAGAAACTTCTTTTGGATAATGATTCCAAGGCCATATAACGCTGCTGCCAAGAGAACGACAACGTCATATCCAATCTCACTAACGCCCCCAAGAGATCTCCAGGGGGATAAGACTATTACAACTCCAACAAGTCCCACCAATACTCCGATATAGCTTCGTGGGTTACGTCCACGAACCTTAATAAAAATTGGCGTTAAGAGAACCGTAAATAGTGGAGTAGTAGAGTTCAACATTCCCGCCATAGATGCAGAGATGCGACTTTCTCCGTAGGTAATCATAAAGTATGGAAGCGCATATGTACATAAAGCTCCACCAGCTATTGCAGCTCTTTCAATCCTCGAGAGCGTTCGAACCGCACGCCAAAGTCCCCCTCGTACAACGGCGAACAACAACATCGACACGGAAGCAACAACAATACGAATGAAAACAAGGGAAAACGGCGTCAGTTGATCTAACGCTACCTTTATAAATAAGAAAGATGATCCCCAAATAACTCCGAGCAATACAAAGATCACATATCCGCGCCTAGACACTCACATTAAACCACTTCCTAAGAACAAAAGAACTATCAACCATAAGACTTGTCTACGCTGTTGACCCTTAGAACCCGGATCTAACGACATAATCAATCGACTTTGTCAGTTGCGCTACATCTGATGGTTCAATAGCTGGAAACATAGCGACTCTAATTTGATTTCTGCCGAGTTTACGATATGGTTCTACATCGACCACGCCGTTCGCCCGAAGAATCTTGGCAACCTTTAGCGCGTCAATAGACGGGTCAAAGTCTATCGTGCCCACTACTCGTGATCGACTATCCGCCTCTTTCACAAATGGCGTCGCAAAGGATGAGGATTCGGCCCACCCATAAAGTATCTCTGACGACTCATCGCAACGAGAAGTAGAGAATTTCAATCCTCCGTTCTCCAAAAACCATTCGATTTGATGAACAGTCAGGAAAATCGTTGCCAAAGATGGCGTGTTATAAGTTTGATTCATAAGGGAGTTGTCTAAGGCAATGGAAAGATCAAGCGTCGCTGGAATATATCGCTCACCTTCTTTTATCTCGCGAACCCGAGCCATAGCTCTTGGAGACATAAGTGCAATCCACAGCCCACCTTCTGAGGCGAAACATTTCTGCGGTGAGAAGTAGTAACAGTCAAAGTTGTAAGGATCTACCAAAAGACCAGCCGCTCCAGACGTAGCATCCACCGCCACGAGGGCTTCTGTTCCTTGCGGACGCTCAATCTTCATCATGACCCCAGTAGAGGTTTCATTGTGCGTCAGGGCGTAGAGATCTATCGAAGCGTCTACTCGCAGAACTGGATGAGTTCCGGGTTCCGACTTTATAACGTCTGGTTCCAAGAGGTGCGGCGCAGAAGCGACTGCACTTGCGAACTTGGAAGAAAACTCGCCAAAACTAAGATGCTGAGAACGCTCCTTGATCAAAGAAAAAGTGGCAATGTCCCAAAACTGGGTCGCGCCGCCATTTCCTAAGACAACCTCGTAGCCCTCTGGCAAAGAAAATAGTTCCTTCAGTCCATCGCGCAGACGTCCAACGACATCTTTGACCGTACTTTGGCGATGGCTGGTACCTAAATAAGTAGTACCAACATTTTGTAGTGCCGTGACGGCTTCGGGACGAACCTTGGAAGGTCCGGAACCAAACCTTCCATCTCTTGGAAGAAGTTCCCTTGGAATCTGCACTGTCGCGCTTTCTGTCAACTTAGACTTCCTTTCAATAGTACGCTATCGACGGAGTAATCAATATGTTCCAAACCTCACCGATATCTCAACGTGTTGCCCATGTAGAGGAGTCCGCAACCCTTGCCATCGATGCTAAAGCGAAAGCTCTAAAGGCTTCCGGCATCGACGTGATAGGCTTCGGCGCCGGGGAACCAGATTTTCCTACCCCTGAGTTTATCGTTGAAGCTGCCGTAAAGGCAGCACGAGATCCAAAGAACCATAAATATACACCAGCCATAGGTCTCATAGAGCTCCGTGAGGCAATCAGCGCCAAGACTTCAAGGGACTCGAAGTTAGAAGTCTCTCCAAATCAAATTATCGTCACCAACGGCGGTAAGCATGCCATCTTTAACACCATTATGACTTTGGTAGACGAAGGTGACGAGGTTTTGATACCAAGTCCATTTTGGACAACCTATCCGGAACTGGTCAAGCTTGCAGGCGGGATTCCCATAAAGATCCCTACCTCTTACGAGATGGGTTACAAGGTGACCCCTCAGATTATCGAGACTTACTTCACCAATAGGACCAAGATGTTTATACATGTTTCTCCATCAAATCCAACTGGAGTCCTTTACTCAAGAGAAGAGACTCGCGAACTAGGTGAATTCTTGCTTGGCAAGGGTATCTGGGTTATGACCGACGAGATATACGAGCACCTCACCTACGACGGACACACGTCGACCTCACTATTAGAGGTAGTTCCCGACCTCAGAGAAAACACCGTCATTGTAAATGGTGTAGCAAAGACCTACGCGATGACAGGATGGAGAATCGGGTGGATGATAAGTCCAAAAGAGGTACACAGGGCCGCGAGCAACCTTCAGTCCCAGATGACCTCCAATATCTCAAACGTCTCTCAGAGGGCCGCTCAGGCTGCTTTGGAAGCAGATCTTAGCTCCGTCACAGCGATGCGAAACGCTTTTGATAGACGAAGAAAAACGATGGTCTCTATGCTCTCTGAAATCCATGGATTTAGAACCCTTGTGCCAGAAGGTGCTTTTTATGTATTCCCTGAGGTAAGTGGGGTATTCGGTCGGGAGATCGCGGGCAAGACAATCAACAGCTCGATGGATCTAACAGAGGTAATTCTGGATCAAGCAAAAGTAGCCGTTGTCCCTGGAGAGGCCTTCGGCTCTCCAGGCCATCTACGGCTATCTTATGCTCTCTCTGACGAGTCGTTGGTAGAAGGTTTACAGCGCATACAAAAACTGTTGGGATCTTAATTCAAACTTTACTCCACGGCCAGGATAAAGTTCATGGCTCAGGACCCATTTGTTCTTGGCTATCTTCATAAGCGTATGTTGACTTCCACTTTACGCCAACGCAAACCGTCTACTCGCATAGAGTGACGCAGGGCGTTGCAGTCAGAATACGAAGTCACCTTTCGCAACACGAGGAACTTGAACTATCTAGTTAGCATCTCCCCAGTGATGGTATCTCTTTTCAAAAGGCATGAAAACACTTAGCTTCCAGCTCAACCTCATGCCTTTTTGCACTTCAACAAGGAATTTGCGGCTTTGCGATTTGAATACCAACAACAGAGCAAACTTCAAGTCTTGGCGAAAAGAGCCTGCCGGACTAGACACATCTCTTGTAATAACTATGGCAAAGAATCGCTATTTGTCATCTTTAAGTGAACGCTCAAGAATCTGCGCTACGTCAAGAACTTCTTTACCCTCCGCAGTGGCACCTTCAGTTGTTCTAGCCTTCACAGCGTCGTCCAGCATGATCATACAAAATGGACATGCGGTCGAGATCACATCGGCACCTGTGCTAAGTGCTTGGTCGGTTCGTTCTAGGTTAATTCGTTTCCCGATCTTCTCTTCAAGCCACATCCGCGAGCCACCGGCACCACAGCAGAAAGACTTTGACCTGTGCTTATGCATCTCAATGGACTCTAAACCTCCAATCGCGTTCAACACTCCTCGGGGTTCATCGTAGATCTCATTATGTCGTCCAAGATAACAAGGATCGTGATAAGTAACTTTGGATTCAAATACCCCCGGAAAAACCTTTTGTTCCGCTATCAGTTGCTCAAGGAGTTGAGTATGATGCAATACTTCAAAGTCACCCCCAAGAGCGGGGTACTCTCGAGCAATTGAGTTAAAGCAGTGGGGACAAGATGCAACTACCTTTTTAACCTTTGCGTTATTTAAAACTTCAATATTTTGCATAGCCTGCATCTGAAACAGATACTCGTTACCCAAACGTCTCGCCGGGTCACCTGTGCAGCTCTCTTTTGGGCCAAGAACTCCAAAACTGACGCCTGATCTATGCAGCAATCTCGCTATCGTCACAGTAACCTTACGAGCCCTTTCATCCAAAGCTCCAGCACAACCCACCCAAAACAAGTACTCTATGTCGTTTGGAATCTCGTCGGTTATAACCGGAACCTCAAAATCTAGCTCAGACAACCAGTCACTTCGCTTAGAAGCGCCAAGTCCCCAAGGGTCTCCTTGGTTTTCAATATTTCGAAGCATGAGGTTAGCTTCTGAGGGGAAATTGGACTCCATCAAAACCTGGTACCGTCTCATATCGACGATGGTATCGACGTGCTCTATGTCGACGGGACAAGCCTCAACACATGCACCGCAGGTCGTACAAGACCATAAGACATCCTCAGAGATCGAGTCTGGTACCAACGGTAATTCCTCAGGGACCGTCGCAACAGCACCACTTTTAACTGAAGCTACATTATTAAACATACTTTCCCGAAGATCCATTATTACCAATTTCGGGGATAGCGCCTTGCCGGTGTTCCAAGCTGGACACTGCTCCTGACAACGACCACATTCAGTACAAGTTACCAGATCAAGTCGTTGTTTCCAATTGAGCTGCGAAGGAAAACCCACTCCGAAGACGTCGTCTTCAGATAACACTTCAGGGTCCATGTTAGGAGTTATCGCCAATGCACCAAGAGCTTTAGGTCGACGTGAAAAAGCAATATTTATCGGAGCAACAAAGATGTGTAGGTGTTTGGAGTAAGAGACGAAGACGAGAAAGCCCATTATCACTAAAATATTGGCCTCCAAAAAAACCGTCTCTAAGATATAGGCACTCCGAGGTGAAACTCCAGAAAAGAGATCTGCCAATCCATGTGAAGCGAAGGCCCAGTTGGAATATGAAAAGTCACCATCTAGAACTTGAAAGGCTCTATAGAACAACAGCGTGATGACCACTAAGGCGATTCCAACCAGAACTAGCCACGCTGCGCCGGTATGAGAACCGTAAAACCTTGATGATCTATCCTTGCGACTTGGTGCATTTTTAACTCTAATAAGACTAAATACCACTAGCGAAATAAGAACCGCGACAGAAAAGAAGTCCTCTAAAAACCCCAGCCAAGAGTCATGGCCTATCCAAGGTAGCGAAAAGTGGCGACTGAACAGGGCTCCAAAGGCTTCGCCAATAGTAGCTATGAGGATGATAAAGCCCCAGAAGGTGAAGAAGTGAGCGACTCCAGGTATTGTCTTTTTCAGCAGCTTCTTTTGCGCAAAAACCTCAGTTACTTCTGCCACTATTCGCCCATAGACACCGTTCACTCTCCCTGGCGCCGGCTTACCGCTCGATACCAACTTGTATATGAAAAAGAACCTACGTCCAGCTATCGCCAGTGTCGCAACGACAATTACTATCCCAACTAATAATCTCAAAGGAATCTCCAATTACAAAGTGCGCTTACAACAAGCGTAAATCACACTTCGATCATAAATGAATCCGATACAAATTGGTAGCCAGGCAGGTCATCACTTGCCTTCAGAGGCAAAGTTGAGATAGTACTTAGAAGGAGTCGGACCTCGTTGACCTTGGTACTTACTTCCAAGTTCCTTAGATCCATATGGATGAATAGCTTCAGTAGTCATCTTTAGAAAGCTTATCTGTCCTATTTTCATCCCTGGGTACAGCGTTATTGGAAGATTAGCTACATTCGAAAGCTCCAATGTCACATGCCCATTGAAGCCAGGATCCACGAACCCAGCCGTCGAATGAATCAAAAGTCCGAGACGGCCTAAAGATGATTTTCCTTCAAGCCTACCTACAAGATCGTTGGGAACACCTATGTACTCAGCCGTCGCTCCAAGAACGAACTCACCAGGATGTAAAATTAGAGCGTGATCTCGCTCCACTTCAACAAGTTCAGTAAGCTCTTCTTGGGCCAACTTGACGTCAATTACCTTTATGGAGTGGTTTCTAAACACTCTAAACAAACTGTCAAGGTGGAGATCAACCGAGGAAGGTTGTACGCACCCTTCTCCGAGGGGGTCAATTACAACACGACCTGAGTTAATCTCCGCCCAAATCGACTCATCAGACAAGATCATATAGATTGACACGATAGTATTACGAACGAGAAATAAGTTCATGCGGGTGTAGTTCAGAGGCAGAACATCAGCTTCCCAAGCTGAGAACGCGGGTTCGATTCCCGTCACCCGCTCCAGACATATTAGCTATTCAATGGCTGTTTTTGATGCCAGGTTAATTCGTGTAAGTTCCGAAAGGTGTGCTCAGACCACATTGCACACATTTTTAATGGCAGAGAAGTAGCCGCGGAGCAACGGACTTGGTATCAAATCTGCAACCGCTAAACCTTATTGAAAGCGTCTCACACGTTCTGTTCATACACCGCCACCTGCGTTTACGCTAACGCAATATGACTGGTAAAGAATTACTGGAATGAGCAATAAAGAGTTGTGGAATACTCACTAGTCAAATTGTGGAAGGCAATGACACGTGACTGACAACAGGAGAGTCGTCGCTGGCGCGTCCTCGTCTGTGAAATCTTGGAGCTCTTGAAGGGACTCGACAGCGACCCCTTGGGATGTCAACTACTGCACCAGGCGATGCGGGCCGACGAGATTTCATGCGAGATAGAGCGTCAGGGATTATGCACAGAGTGTGCGGGGCTAGCTACGAGCGTGTCCGCCACGGAGCCCGAGCCAGAACTATCCCTTCAACTTCGACGGCCTTTCCCTTGTCCATCAGAAACCCAGCAACGGCATCTAGCTGGCTCCCAGTAGTGCAGATGTCGTCGTAGATCAAGATTCTCTTACCTCTAACAAGGTCGATGTCCTGGATGCACAAGGCATCACGCAGTTCTGCAGCGACCAAACGCTTCGCAGGCGCATCTTGGCCTGCCGACTTTGTAGTTGCAATAACCTTCAGAATGGTTCTGGGGTTATCAATGTCAAACGGCCACTTCCCTAGGACGTCTTCCGTCCGATGCCACCTCGACCACCCGTTCGGTATGTCCAAACTGTGCGCCTCCTTCTCCAACATACGTAGGATTCGCGACGATTAGATCAAACGGCTCGTCCTGAGCATATTGGTCGAGCCATGCGACGAGAAGCCGGCCGAAGATTAGTGACCAGCCTTTATGACCGTCGTATTTGTACCGGTGGATCGCATCACGAAGGTCTCCCGAACTATAAGCAATAGCGTGTATTTTCGATATCCGCCGGCCGGGTTCGGAGCAGAGCCAGTTTGGACACTTACTCCCTTCCAACATCTGGCTGCAGATTCGGCATGAAGTTGCTGTAATACGTTCGAATGATGCTGCGGCACATTTCAGACACGTGTGCGGCGGACCATTGCAGAGGTAACTGCAGTTCGGACACCTTGGAAATCCAAGCGGTGGACCGGCCAGCGGTTGACGAGAGGCGGTCATATCGGTTCACAGGAATGCCAGTGTGAGCTGCTCGCGCTGCTCGCTTGCCTGACGTACGCGCTCCGGCGGGGCAAGATGCCGGATGACTTCTTCGACGTCTGTTACTTCAATCGCTCCACGCTTCGCGACGTAACCACGCGCCCAAGGCTGATTCATAACCAGAGATTTCAGAAGAAAAACCTTCTTGCCGTGCTCAAGTGCGAGACGAGCCTGCATCTTCGCACCGGAAGTGTTCGACGCTTCGATCACAACTGTGCCCTGACTTAGTCCGGACGTCACCACGTTCCGCCTGGGAAACGTGTCCCGTCCAGGTGAACGGGTTGGCCAGAACTGTGAGACTAGCGCTCCGTGTTTAGTAATCTCTTCGGCAAGTTCTCGATTCTCTGGCGGGTAGGTCTTTGTAATACCAGTACCGAGCACCGCGATTGTGCGCCCGCCGCTCTCGATTGCTGATCGATGAGCCGCCGAATCAATTCCACGAGCCATGCCCGATACCACAGTCACGCCACGTTCTGCAAGCAGCCTAGACATCCTTTGAGCCCTTCGAATACCAGCATCACTCGCCTGACGAGTTCCAACCACAGCCACAGACCGAAGATCTTCTTCTCGAACTTCGCCCCGCACGAAGAGAAATGGTGGAAGATTCGGAATTAGCCGAAGATTTGCTGGGTATGAGCTATCCAAGACTGTCACGAGATGTGCCCCAACATTCGTCGCAGCTTCGACCTCAACATCGACACGCTCAAAAAGCTCTTCTGGATTCCGGATGCCAAGACGGAGAACGCCCCGTGAAGCATTGGCTGCCGCACTGCACTCTCTGACCTTTCCGCTCCAAAGGTCGTCAAGCCCACTCGCGAATTGCGCCTCGTCCGATCTTAGGTTCCAATCGACACTTTCTTTGTCGAGACGGATTGCACAAAGTGCAAGTAGACGGCGCTGATAGTCGGAAATATTCATTCCATGCTACTCCTATTCCGAACTTATGTTCGCATGGCAATACGGTGACTATTGTACTGCATTCATGCCAGATCACAAGTCCTTGATTGTATTCATGCCACACGCACGTGGGAGTTTTCCCAGAAAAGTGCTGTGCTTCTCAGTTCGGACAGTTCACGCCTGAGCCTCTTTCACCCTTCTCGACGAACTCGCCGAAGAGTGCCAACTATATATTCAACATGCGGCTTTCCCCTATTGGTCCGCTCCGATCGTGCGTCATTTGTGACTGAGCTGTCCGGAGCGGTTGAGGGCTTGGTCTCCAAGTACCACAACGCTTCATCACTCAAGAACAGGTGAGGGGTCCCCGAAAGTTGATCTACGACGAAGGTGGGTGGCCGTTGAACCACCCCTCCTCTCATTCCTCTGACAGTAGAGCGAAACTTGCCATGGGGGACACAAATGAAACACCTAATCAGATCC
>JAJYGA010000096.1 GCA_021785255.1 Actinomycetes bacterium | reverse complement strand
AACTTGGTTCCGAAGCTCAGGTTGGTGTAGCAGCTCTGATCGGACCTCTTTGTAGTGTCCATATGAGGTGCCGCAGTGAATAAGAGGAAAGTACCCTGTCTCATACGCTGCTGCGAAGTTGCGAAGCGCAACTGCAGCCTGAGCCGCTTGGTTAGAGGTGGCACTCGCATAGTAGTTCCAGGCAGTACATGAGGTTTGATCTCTCGGATCCTCGTAGTCATAACCTAATTTCCTCATGATCCAAAATATTGAGGTGGAGTAACCTGGAATATGTCCACACTGCCCACACGATTTATGATGCCACAGGTGTCCCTTTTGGATTTTCTTCGGAGTTCCATACTTGGTGGGAACCGTTACATAGTCACCTTGAACGCGCTGAACGGCAAGCTCACCTTGACTTTCAAGTTCAAAAAGCAGCTCATGGAAGTCCTCGGACCTTCGATCAGGTTCTCTCTCAAACCGTTCTTTCTTTGAGAGAAGCAACTGCACTGGTTCTATCTGTGTCATATCTCTATACCCTCATCTTCCAATCTCTCCTCCATGACCTCTTCCAGGATCATGTGGATACCCTCATCAACTTGTTTGATCATGTCCAGAGCTCCTGTCTCAAGCCAAATGAGGTAGAGCTCCACTATCGTCTTGTCCGCTACCGCCCAACCAGTCTTCGTCGTGTGGTGAGTCTCTGGAGGTAGGGCACGTCTCCAGAGATCAAGATTTTCAGACACGTCTTTTACCTCAGGACCCCAGTCAGGGAAAGCGTCCGGCTGCAACATATCTGGAGATACCTGAGTTCCAGTCGACATTATCTTGAAGATGATTCTTGAATACCCATGAAGCGCCTCTTGAGCGGAGTGCAGACCATTTTTCACGGCCACTTCTCTCATAACAGTGATGACGCCACCAGGGTTATTGCCTCGAGGACATCTCAGACACGAAAAACATTGAGAACACTCCCATATATCCTCTTCCATCTGCTGGAACATGAGGTCGATATCTCTTCGAGCCGCAGCTTGGGCGATTCTTCTTGGACTAAAGTCATAGAAGCGAGCCGAGGGGCATGCAGCAACACATATTCCGCACTCATAACACCCATAGAGATAGTGAGGAAACCGAGGATCAGCAAATACCTCTTCCATCAGAGCGACCTTGTTAGCTCGCTCTACATTTTCGTGACCGGCAACCTGGTCAACTTTCATATATGGATCTTTAGTAATAGTCCTCATCGCTAGAACGAGATCACTGCGTCTGCACGCATAGCTAGATCGTTGAAGGCAGCGCCGCCTATCATCTCGACCTCGTCTATCAAGTCCTCAATTGCCAGATCGTTCAGATCCAACGAAGGTTGACAGACGAACAGCCTTACGCCCAGATCTGTCGCTTGCTTGATAAAGTAAGACAGTCTCTGTCCCCTATCACCTTTAGGGCCGATCTTGTCGATCACTTCTTTTTGAAGTAGTTGGGGCCCGTACATAGTGAAATAGATCCCTACCTCAACCTCCATCGCAGCCGCTGATGCCGCTAAAAAAAACGGTGTTGCCGATCTACCCGGATCATTCACACCATGAGTTTGGACGTAAATAACCTTGCCTTCACCCTCATCTGTCCACACAGTTCCCCCTTTTTGAGATATAGTTCAATTCCATAAAATTAACTAGACAAGAGCCAAGCACCCTTGTCTATTGCGATTGTTATTACAGCACTAAAGCGAAAAAGATGTACCTAGCGTGTACGCCTCAGAAAGACATGAAAGACGTCGCCCTCTTTTTCGATCTTTAGAAGTTCATTCCCGGTTCTCGCACTCCATGCCTTCATATCTGGTTCCACGCCGGGATCGGTAGCAAGAAGCTCAAGAACCTCATTTACCTCAATCTTTTTAATCGCCTGCGCTGTTTTAACCACAGGAAGTGGACACTGCAGCCCTTTGCAATCCAAAACGGAGTCCGCAGCATTATCACTCATCTTGTTCCCCCCTAAAATTTCCGCCCTTGTAGTTCCTGCTATATTCGCACACACGCAAATAGCTTTAACTCAGTTTGAACCAAAGAGGTGAGAGTTGCAAGTTAAAAAGAAAAGAATTTTCGGGACATTTACATATATGCTGGTCAGAATATATATAAATTTTCATATAAAACCATATCGTATAATGTGATTTACGATATCACTAAAAGTAGGTCTCCTCCGTCTACTCGGGCTGGCGAGTTTAGAACGATCTTTTCTACAGACCCCGACACCGGAGAGGTAATTGCAGCTTCCATCTTCATAGCTTCAATGGTGGCAATCGTCTGGCCCATCTGGACTTGGTCACCCGTAGATACCTCGATCGTCACCACACCTGTAAATGGCGCTGCTACCTCGTTGGGATTTGCAGGATCAGCCTTGGCGTTGGATACAACCTTCGATGCTACAGACTCGTCTTTCACCGATATAACTCGGGGCTGTCCATTTAGGCGCGTATAGACGTCCCTGTACCCTTTAGCGTCGGGTGCGCCAATAGCATCGACCGCGAGATACAGGTCAAGTCCTTGTTCTAGTGTCACCGCCACTTCCTCTCCTGGTTCGAGTCCAAAAAAGAACGCAGGTGATGGTAGCAACGATAAAGTTCCGTACTTACGTGAGTACTCCAGATACTCCTCGGTGGGGCCAGGGAAGATAATCTGGCTCAGTGCCAACGTCACGTCCTTGGTAGAAAGCGCCTCTTCTTGCTCTTTCGTTAGCGTAGGAGTTTGAACGTTTCTAACGTTCCTACCTGACAACGCCTTGGTTCTAAAGGGTTCTGGCCAGCCCCCCGGTGGCGTGCCAAGCTCTCCCCGCAAAAAGCCAATGACCGAGTCCGGTATGTCAAAGGCTTCAGGATTCTCTTCAAACTCCTTCGGATCGGCATCTGTCGCCACGAGGTGCAATGCAAGATCACCAACCACCTTGGAAGACGGTGTCACCTTGACTATGTTTCCCAAGATCTTGTTCACTGCTGCGTACATCAGCTCAATCTCCTCGAAACGTTCACCCAAGCCCAAAGAGATAGCTTGCTGACGCAAGTTTGACAGCTGCCCACCTGGTATCTCATGGAGATAAACTCTTCCAGTCGGAGAACTTAGACCCGCTTCGAAGTGAGAGTACATTGCCCGTACAGATTCAAAGTACGGCTCTAACGACAGCAATGAGTCAAGGCTTACTCCGCTAGCTCTTTCCGTACCGTCGGTAGCCGCAACAATTGCAGAAAGAGACGGTTGTGACGTGCTGCCAGCCATCGTAGCCGAAGCTCCATCTAGCGCATCTACACCAGCTTCAACCGCACTGAGATACGTACCTAGTTGGCCACCAGCAGTGTCATGGGTGTGGAGATGAACTGGAAGATCGAAGTTCTTGCGAAGAGCACTTACAAGCGCTTTAGCCGAAGGTGCTTTCATAAGACCGGCCATATCCTTGACACATAGTATGTGAGCACCGTAGCTCACAAGTTTTTCAGCCAACGACAGATAGTAGTCGAGCGTATACAGACTCTCAGAGGGACTGAGCATGTCGCTTGTGTAGCAGATCGCTCCCTCTGCCAGTTTGTTCTCCTCTAGTATGGTCTCGATGGAGGGTCTAAGAGAGTCAATGTCATTTAATGAGTCAAACACTCTGAAGATGTCTACTCCCCTACGAGCAGCTTCTCTAATGAATCTCTCCCCCACCTCCGGCGCTGAAGGCGCATAACCCACCGTATTTTGGCCACGCAACAGCATTTGAATACAGATATTTGGAGCAGACTCCGAAATTTGGTTCAGCCTTTCCCACGGATCTTCGTGCAAGAATCGCAACGATACGTCATAAGTCGCACCGCCCCAAGCTTCAAGACTCAGAAGCTCTGGGGTCAGTCGCGCAATATAAGGCGCTACCCTAACCATGTCGATAGTCCTCAAGCGAGTTGCTAAAAGACTCTGGTGGGCATCTCTGAGGGTTGTATCAGTAATCGCGATAGCTCTTTGATTACGAAGTTCATCGGCAAATGCCTTAGGGCCCAGTTCCTTCAGTCTCTGTCGAGATCCGTCTTTCACGCTTTGAGAGAGATCAACAACAGGGAGCTTCAAAGCTGGGTCGACATGTTTGGCGCTGCGCGGACCATTAGGTTTATTGACAGAGATCTCACTTAAATAACCAAGCAGCTTGGTTCCCCTGTCGGCTCTATAACGAAACTTCATAAGGTCGGGCTTCGATGCAATAAAACCCGTATCAAACTCGCCACTTTGAAATTCCGGATCAACAAGAAGAGCAGTCAGAAACGCGATATTAGTGGAGACACCTCGGATTCGAAACTCACCGAGCGCTCGAAGTGCTCGTTCTATAGCCTCTTCAAAGTCTCGTCCTCGAGATGTCAGCTTCACTAGCATCGAGTCGAAGTACGGTAGCACCTCAGCACCAAGATAGGTGCTTTCGTCTAGACGTACACCTGATCCTCCCGGTGTTCGATATCCTGTAATCTTGCCTGTATCTGGTCGGAACTCTTCAGAAGGATCTTCGGTTGTAATTCGACATTGGATTGCAAATCCTCTGAGAGAGATAGAGTCTTGCGTAATATCAAGTTCGTCCAGGGTTGCTCCGTTTGCAATCTCTATCTGTGCCCGGACTATATCTATACCGGTCACCTCCTCTGTGACGGTATGTTCGACCTGAATCCGGGGGTTCATCTCGATAAAGAAGTGATTTCCATCTCTATCGACCAAGAACTCGACGGTTCCCGCATTTTTATATGAAACCGCCTTTGCAAAACGTACTGCATCTTCACAGATTCGATCACGAAGCTCAGCATCTAACGCAGGGGCTGGAGCAATTTCAACTACTTTTTGGTGGCGTCTTTGAATAGAGCAGTCACGTTCAAAGAGATGGACGACCTTGCCGGTTTCGTCGGCAAGTACCTGCACTTCAATATGTTTTGGAGTTACGACGGCCTCTTCTAAAAAGACTGTCGAATCACCAAATGACAGCTCTGCTTCTCTTGACGCAGTTTCAGCAGCTGATCTAAGGTCTTCTAGACGCTCAATCAATCTCAATCCCCGGCCTCCACCACCAGAGGCAGCCTTCACAAATATTGGAAATCGCAAAGAAGCGGCTTTATCAACAAGATCATCCAGATCCGTGTATGCATTGACGCTACGCAGGGTAGGTAGACCCGCTATCTCCGCCACCTTGACTGCTTCAATCTTGTTTCCCGCAAGTCGAAGACTTTCAGGAGATGGTCCGATGAAGGTAATACCGAAACGCTGACACGCCTCCGCGAGAGACGGGTTCTCTGACAAAAATCCATAACCTGGATAGATCGCGTCGGCTTGGGCCAACTTGGCGACTTCAATTATAGCGTCGATGTCCAGGTACGCTCTAAGTGGATGTCCCGCTTCACCAATCTGGTAAGATTCATCAGCCCTATGACGATGAAGTGAGTAACGATCCTCAAAAGCATAGATACCCACGGTACGAACCCCCAGTTCGTTTGCCGCTCGAAAAGCTCGAATCGCGATCTCTCCTCGGTTAGCAACGAGGATCTTCTCAAACATCAAAACCTCCGGTTGTTTCTTGCTCAAGTATCAAAGACACCAATGAACTTATGTGGCGGGTTGTAGGCAGCTGAAGTTCCTAGTAAACCTCAACTACAAACTACCGTTCCCAAGAGGAGCTTCGATATGATTCCAGTTTCAAAGCCATATTTTCGCATGAGACCTTTATGTGATCACCGACGGAGCGAACAAGGTTCCAGCGAACAGGAACATCGACTACCTGGAGACTTTGCAGCTTAGCTTGTCGATACTCGAAGTCCAAAATATTACGTTCTGTAGATTGCGAGCGAACTCAGTCCATCCGAAAGGAATCTAACTCAACTATTACTCTTCGCCGCAGCGGTAATTAGATGAGCGACCGCTATCGCAACCCCTTTCGCCGTTGGTATACAGAGAGATTCATCTGGGCCATGAGCATTCGAACCTGGTCCCAACGCACCAGTCGCAACAAACTGTGCGTCTGGGAACTTACTCGCCAAGGTCGCAAGAAATGGTATAGTGCCACCTTCACCGCAGTACCCTGCTGGCTTGCCAAAACCCTCGATAGATCCTGCATCCAAGGCGTCAGACAGCCACTTTAGCGGGATAGGAGCCACCCAACCCTGAGCTGGGCTTTCGAACTCTACGATCACGGACGCTCCATAAGGCACATCTGTCGTAAGACGTTCTGCTATCTCATCTTGGGCACTTCTGGCATCTACCGTCGGTGGAAGTCTGAGCGACAACTTCGCCTTAGTATAAGGACGCAGTACGTTGCCGCCTTGTCGGACATTGGGGATCCCTTCCATCCCTGTAACCGAAAGAGCGCCTTTCCAGGTTTGTCTGAGTATTCGATCCGCTCCATCAGTGCCCAAGGGTTTCACATCTCCCACAAGCGGGAAAGCCAAAGAAAGCGGATCCCCAAGCTCTTGAGCCAGCTCCGCTGCTTTGTTCTTATAGAACTTTGGGATCTCAGGATTCAACATATCTAGCCTCAGCTCGCCTGTCGTTTCATCCTCAAGTCTCGACATGAGCTCTCGCAGAACTCTAAAGGAAGAGGGTACGACACCGCTGGCTGATCCTGAATGCACACCGTGTTCCAATACCCGTACCTCAATGGTGAAGACGATGTTCCCTCGCAGAGAGGTCGTCACCCACAGTCGCTCAAAGTCAAGACCACCAGAATCAAGGCATAAAACGAGATCTACAGTGCCAAGTTTCGGAAGAAGCACGTCCAAGTGTGAATCCAAATCTGGACTTCCGCTCTCCTCACTCGACTCAATCAAAACTACGCAGCGAGGAGTTTCAAGTCCCTCCTCCAAAGCAGCCGACACCCCGGCAATAGCAGCAAACATCGCATATCCATCGTCTGCGACGCCTCGTCCGAATATGAGGTCGTCTCTTTCAACAGCTTCGAAAGGATCAGTATCGTTGTACCACGGCGCAGTAGCTGGTTGCTTGTCGAGATGCCCGTAGATCAGAACCGTACCGGTAGAGTCACTGCTCCCGGGAATATCAACTATGAGAGCGGGGGTTCTTCCTGGAATCGACGAAACTGTCACAGAAGCACCTGAAAGGTCACACTCTTTAGCCCACTTCGCGTACATCTCCATAGCACGGTTGATCTCGCCGTTTTTCTCCCACTGTTCGTCAAAAGCAGGAGAGAGACACTTGATCGACACATACTCTTTCAAAGTCGGGATCGACGACATAAAGCGGTCGCCAGCGCTTTTGAGACCTTTCGAAGAGTTATTCATGTGGATTAAACTAGCACCTGACGTTATGGGAATAATCTTAAGAACGATTGACTATCTCTCTATATAATTCCACGTGCTTACCAGCAACAGCTCGCCAGTTGAGTCTTCTCAAAGCTAGTTGCGTTTTTTGTATGAGGTCACATCTAAGTTCCTCATCGTAGATCACGTTCAAAATGGCGTCAGTTAAATTACCCGGAACGGCTGGATCATATTGAAATACGTACTCAGCCAAAGGATCGAACACACTAATGGATGACGTAATGACAGGAACGCCGGCACTTATGGCCATGTGCGCCGAGGCCGACGAGGATTCCAGTGTCTCTCGATACGGCAAGACAATCACCGTACAGGCCGACAGCAGATTTACTGTAACGTCATCAGGAAGGAACTCGGTGATCAAACTCACATCACGCTCCAGACCCAAGTTCAAGATATGCTGTCTAACTTCTGTTTCAAATCGTTTAGACATCTCATCAGGGTGAATCGCAGAAAGCGCCAGCAGGTGAGTTCGTTCCTCCTGATCCTTAATGGTGCGAAATGAATCGAGTAGCTCTAAAATTCCCTTATGGGGAAGCAAGAATCCGAAAGTCCCTATCACTATTTTGTCTTGAAAACCTAGTGCCTCACGGACTTCGAGCCGATCGACACGCTTCACATCAACGATTCCTTGGGGTATAAGCTTGACATTGCTTTCCAGCCCCATACTGGTCAGTCTGTCTACATCAACGCGAGAGTGAACCACCAGCGCGTCAACTTTGGACAGAGCATCGGCGATATGACGCAGAGTCACATATTCTCCGTCTATACCTCTACCCATCGTCGAATGCAACGTAATAACTAGTTTACAGGATTCTCCCAGCGCAGTTAAGAGTTCTGACAACTGACCTAGTTCGAAGAAGGCAAAGTTGAACTGGATGTGAACGATGTCGGGACTGAGATCCCCAATAGCTTCATAAGTAGCCTTCAGATCACCGTGCCAGCGATTTTGCCACAGCCTTTGTATCCCGATCTCCTTCTGGGAATCTAAGATCGTTACTCCAGTTTCCGCAATCACGTTGTACTCTACGTAGTCACTCAGATTACTTGTAAGGTACGAGCTATATTCGGCAATTCCACACTTTGAGTTCCACGTAGACAAAAGAACAACCTTTAGCCTTCGCAATGACGATTTTGTATCTGATATCAGGTCGCTCCATCGCTGTCCTACGATGTCCCAGGAGTACTTCGTAGCTATGGTGCTCTTTGCCTTTAGGGACTTTTCTTTCCACGTCTGGGAGTCGGGATCTTCGTAGAAGAGGCGCAGGAGCCTCACAAGGGTATCCTCATCGGGTTCGAACCACAGTGAACCGCTACTATGAAGATGACTCCGAGATTGAGACATCGTATGCGGTATGATCGAAGCGGTGGTTTCATCAACAAAATCAGCCAACCCACTGTGAGCAACGCTGATCACAGGAGTCCCTGCGAGCATCGCTTCTGCCACCGGCAGACCAAACCCTTCGCCTCTTGAGGGGTTGACATAACAAGTGGCCCTATAGTACAGAGATTGCAGTGCAGAATCTGACAGATCTCGATTGATAATCTTGACATCAGGACCGTGTTGGTTGGATAGACGTAACTGAGCTAAGAGGTTATCTATCTCGTTGTGCGGATTGGGAAAGGTTTTGATTATCAGCGTCACATCGTCAAACTCATCAAAGGCTCTGAAGTACGCTCGGAGGAGAACGTCTAAACCCTTCCTGGGAAATCCAGAGCTTATGTTGAGGAAAGACACCTTTGCAAGCTCACTAAGCTCCGGAATCTCTAGCGACACTCCTTCTTTAGACGGAACAACCACCCCATTGCCCACAACATGAATAGGTACTGTAACACCGGAGTCTAAGAGCGCCTCTTTCACGAATGATGAAGTAACCGCCATAGCATCGCTGTAAGAATTAAATTCTCTTACCAAATCTGAAGGAACTCGAGTCTCTTCCCATGCAAAGTACTGAATAGTAGGAGATCCAGTCGCATCTGATAGCCTTGGCGGCCACATCTGTCTGATCTCGACTTCGGGATATATAACGTTCTTTCCATGTTCGAAAAGTCTCTTAGCCGTCGGGTAATCTCTGAGCGCATTCTCGTCAGGGTCATAGTCACCAGAGCCCTCAGTTGCAAAGAGACTCACATCGAAAGCGTCAAAGTCACTCAGATGTTCTCCAAGTTGGCGGTTCATTACAGCTAGGCTGTAGCTGCTATCAAAGGGTCCTTTGACTTGGATACTTAAAGGTTGGTGGATACCTTGAGTTCCTCGGATTATCTTGAGCAGTGAATCTTTTATGTTAAATGCAGCTAACCTTTTCAGTCTTT
>JAJYGA010000144.1 GCA_021785255.1 Actinomycetes bacterium | reverse complement strand
TAAGCCTGACTGGTCGCTACTAGCTACAGTTACCCCGGAGACAATGCAGATCTCTAGCGCACTTCTTGAGTAACGGGATCCAACTAACCCAACAAGTGAGATACGAGGAAGAACCCCTTGGCTTTTCCTGCCCGTTCACGGGTTCTGTGGCTTAGAACTCCCCGAATAACGACTCAAGATGGCCAATCACCTCAGAACCCTCAACAACTTGCCGATTCCTGGCCGATTTTGGTACCGGAATACCGCTTATTTCCGAAGAACCGTACAACAACGGGTTCCTTTGATAGTGTTAAAGACAGCTGGCGCTTAGGTGAGGTGTATGACAGGACCGTTCGCACTTTCAATCAACTACAGTTCTTTAGTACTTGGGCTAGGCTTGCTGGGCGTTTACTACATTTCACTCTATCGCCACGGACGAAGGCAAACTCGACACATCGGACGACGATTCAGGACGAGAGAGTACATATCGTTATGCTCACTCAAAAAGGAACGGCTATGGTTCGTTCTTGGTGTAGTTATTTTGGTTCTCCTCACTAACTACCCAATTGAAAATTTGGCTCGCTCTTACTCGGTAATGGCGTATTTGAGCCAAAATTTGCTGCTGATGCTAGCAGCCGTTCCATTAATGCTTATCGGACTACCCAAATGGATGATACTCAAGCTGACTCGTCCCCGTTGGATAGACCTTTTCTTAACTCATGCCACGCGTCCTGTCTTGTCAACTTTCATCTTCTCAGGATCTCTCGTTGCTTCTATGCTCTCAGATGTTGTAACCCAGCAGTCAAAAAATACGTTGTTTAGAACGTCAGTAGAAGTAGAGCTTATCACTGCCGCTGCCCTAATGTGGATAGCAGCCCTAAGCCTCATGCCTGGCGCGCACCACATGACCATAATGGGGCGAGTAATTTATCTCTTCGCGCAAAGTATACTCCCATCCTTCCCTGCATTTGTCCTCATCTTCGCTCAACATTCGTTTTACCCCATCTACGCATCACACATTTCTGCTCTTGGGATATCAGCAGTTGCAGACCAAGAAACTGGCAGGGGACTCTCAAAGATCATCTCGCTGGGTATCTTGTGGGGAACCTCTGTCGTCATATTGATACGAGCAAGTCAATATGAACAACGAGGTGCAGATCCAGAACCCATTAGCATGGATGATCTCGAACGAGAGTTCATACGCTCAGAGAGAAAACCAAAATATCAAGGGTAGAATACAAAAAGGCTTCAACATATGTTGAGCTTACGTAATACTCAAAGGTGGTTCTAAGTCCTTGTTCACTGAAATCCGAAACGTAGCTATCATAGCCCATGTCGACCATGGGAAAACTACCCTTGTGGACTCCATGCTACGACAAAGCGGTGCTTTCCGAGATAATCAAGAAGTAGTAGATCGAGTGCTTGACTCTATGGACTTAGAGCGAGAAAAGGGTATTACCATCTTGGCAAAAAACATTGCTCTCGAATGGAATGGCACCAAGATAAATATAGTCGACACTCCCGGTCACGCCGACTTCGGTGGTGAGGTTGAAAGAGGCCTCACCATGGTGGATGGAGCAATCCTACTCGTAGATGCAGCCGAAGGTCCCTTGCCTCAAACTCGCTTCGTTCTGCGAAAAGCCCTCGAAGCCTCGTTGCCTATCGTCGTAGTGATCAATAAAATTGACAGGTCGGATGCTCGACCAAGTGAGGTTCTCGATGACATTTTGGGACTTTTCATAGACCTTGGCGCCGACGAAACACAGATAGAGTTTCCCGTGTTGTACGCGTCAGGGCGCTCCGGTTGGGCTAAGCACTCATTAGAAGAAGAGTCGACCACCCTTGAACCCTTATTTGAGACTCTCACAAAGTACATAGACCCGTTAGTCGGCGAAGATAGCGCACCGCTTCAAGCACTTGTAGCGAACATCGATGCCTCACCTTATCTAGGTCGACTCGCTGTATGTAGAATAATGAACGGAACCTTGAAAAGAGGCGAGACCGTTGCTTGGTACAGGAGAGATGGATCCAACACCAGAGTCAAGATTGGTGAAGTATATGTGGCTCAAAACCTCGATAGAGTTCCTGCCGACATCGTGCACTGCGGAGATATAGCAGTGGTTGCAGGCATACCTGACGTTACGATCGGGGAAACCTTGACCTCGCTCGAAAGCCCTCTACCACTGCCGCCAATTGAAGTCGAAGAACCAGCAATAGCCATGAACTTCTCAGCAAACACCTCCCCGCTTTCTGGACGGCAGGGTACCAAGGTTACAGCACGACTCATAAAAACACGACTCGACAACGAACTCATTGGTAATGTATCGATAAAAGTACTGCCTACCGACAGGGCGGACAGCTTTGAAGTACAAGGCAGAGGGGAACTTGCTCTTGCAGTACTTATCGAACTGATGCGCAGGGAAGGATTCGAACTGACCATCGGGAAACCAAGAGCAATCACCCACATAGGACCTGATGGGACGCTTGAAGAGCCATTCGAAAGACTTGAGGTAGATATACCAGAAGAGTACTTCGGAGCGTTAACACAGTCTGTCGCTGTTAGAAAAGCATCGCTAGTCTCTATGACTCAAAATGGCAGTGGTTGGATGCGTGCAATCTATCTCATACCATCACGAGGTCTACTCGGGCTAAGATCAGAAGTTCTTTCAAATACCCGAGGAACTGCAATTTTGCATCATGCCTTTGACTCTTATGCGCCGTATGCTGGAGAGATTAGAACCAGATCCTCTGGCTCGCTTGTTGCTGATCGAAGTGGGGTTACGACCTCATACGCTCTTTTAAATCTCCAAGAAAGAGGCCAGCTTTTTATCTCACCCGGGGAAGAGGTCTACGAAGGCATGGTGATCGGAGAGAGTTCCCGCACCGAAGACATGGATGTAAACCCAACCAAAGAGAAGAAGCTGACCAATGTAAGATCCTCAACTGCTGAAGAGCTAGTTAGGTTATCTCCTCCCCATATACACACTTTAGAGTCTGCCTTGGAGTTCATAAGCGACGACGAGTGCGTAGAGGTGACGCCCAAGTCAGTACGTATCCGCAAGGTAATCCTAGACCCCTCAATGCGAGCCCGCGTAAAAAACCAAAAACGAAACGCCGAGTAGCAAGGACAGTTGCTGAAGAAAACGCCACAGAACCTCAAAACAGATGGTTCAGCCTGAATGCATGCCGTTGCATTACCCTGACTCCGATGACCTTGGCTGAGTTTTGATCGTAAGAGTACACCACCATAGAGCTATGGACCTGAGCGCTGCCTCTTAAGCGGAAACCCACTAGACAAATATCCTCACGACCAGGATACTTTACAAGGTGGAGCCTCATTGCCACCTGCGGAGAAACCAGGCGCACCCCAAGGAGCTGATCGCCTAGATGATGAGATCGCAAGGCAGCCGCCAAGGGAATGAGACAGTTGTTCGCCGAACTTCCTCTCGTGGAGTTAGAGGCACCACAGCCTGAGAGGCTTATGACAGCAAGCGTCGAAGATACTGCTATGGCTACTGCAGTTCGCATCTGTTAGACACCTCCTCGCCGTGGAGACGACCACGGAAAACAACTTCGGAAGTCTTCCGCCTATGGGCAAAAAACGACATCGCGAAATGGACTATCCATCCAGATGGTAGCCAAATCCAAAAACTCACCAGCCGATAGAGCAAAACTGCTGCAAGAACCGAAGTACGGCCGCCTCCAAATGCAATCAACGCGACCGCCAAGGAGCCCTCCACCACTCCCAACCCCCCCGGCGTTATGGGTAAATTAGCTGCCAATGCACCGACGAAATAAGCGGCAACCACACCAAAAAGGGGAACGTTCGCGTGAACGATGTACACTGCAAGTAACAGCGCCATAAGATCAAAGAGCCAGTTCAAGAAGGCATAAAACGACGCTATCGTAATACTGGTTCGAGAGAGTTCGAACTCCGCAACCCTTATTCCATCTGCCCTCGCTCTCTCTCTCGCCTCTTGAAAGGAATACTTCCGCACGCCTCTCAAAATACCGAACAAGTAGACGATGGCTAATACAAAAACATGGATGTATGCAACGACCAAAAAGGCCAACACCCCTATCCCCGTCAGCACTATTATGTCAAGTCCACTTAAAAGGTTGCTACCACCGATAAAGGCGCTTAAGGCGGCCAGAACAGCAAGTGTGGCGACCGCAACAGCATTAGTGGCCCCTACGGCCAAAGCCGACTCTTTACGTTTCACTCCGCAACTCTCCAATTTACGAAAAGCGTACACGGCAGTGACACCGGCTCCAAGTGGTAGCGAGTTGCCAATTGCAGTTGCCGCCACCGTAACTGCAAGAATGAACCTTTTTGAGACGAGATTCTTGTATCGTTCTGTGAGTTCTCTCGTTGTCAGAGCATAAAACCATATCGACACAAGTTCTAAAGCGCCCGCCACCAACAATAACCAAGTATCGGAGTCATTTAACACCGACCCAATAGCTTTTAGTTCAGACATTTTAGGAACGAGAAGGTATGCACCAAGAATCAAACCAGCCACAGCCAACGCATAGCTAGCTAGCACACGAACCCATCTCTTTCTCAGGGCGTATCGCACTAATCTCCTCGTCTACGATACAATTCTAGATGAGCCTCCATATTTCCCAATTGTAGATCCCTCTCATGCAGAGGTTCTGAGGTATCTTGCTCACCCTTTTGAGATGCAAAGGGTCGTAACCAACTATGGCGCTTTAAAAAGAACCGGTTTATTGACCCTTTTCATCATGCCCGCCGAAACCTTTTCTCATGGCAGAGAGCACCTTGTCCGCAAAGTCCGAGAGATTTCTGGAGGAAAACCTTGAGTACAAAGCCGTGGTAAGGACGGGAGCGGGAACGCCCTCATCGATGGCAGCTATAGATGTCCATCTCCCTTCACCAGAGTCTGAGACTCGGCCCTGAAACTTATCTAAGGTCGGAGAGTCAAAAAGCGCCTCGGCAGTCAGATCAAGCAACCAGGACTGCACCACGCTACCTCGGCGCCACAGTTCAGCAACCTTTGCCGTATCGATGTCATACCGATAAAATTCCGGTTCCGCAAGCGGAGCGGTCTCGGCGTCGGCTACCAAGGTTTCGCTTCCAATGTTGGCCCGGTGCAAAATATTCAAGCCTTCTGCATAGGCAGCCATCATGCCATATTCGATTCCGTTGTGCACCATTTTGACAAAATGCCCCGCACCGCTCGGACCACAGTACAGATAACCTTTCTCTTCCGTGGTAACCTCATCGGACCTACCTGGCGTTCGCGGTGCCGCATCCGACCCAGGAGCTAAAGACTCGAAGATCGGATCAAGCCTTTCAACTACTTTTTGTTCTCCGCCAATCATGAGGCAGTAGCCCCGCTCGAGTCCCCATACACCACCGCTAGTTCCACAGTCCACAAAGTGAATACCCTTGGATGCAAGTCTGACTGAGTGCTTAATATCATCTCGATAGTAAGAGTTGCCACCGTCTATCACAACATCATCTGCACTTAGCTGCTCAGATAGCTTGGAGATGGTTTCTTCTGTGACGGGACCCGCGGGAACCATTATCCAAACATTTCTGGGCACCTCCAACTTCTCTACAAACTCCCCATAGGAGTATGCCCCGATCGCTCCCTCTTTCACCAAGGCGTCGACGGCTTTTGGATTTACGTCATAGACCACACACCGATGTCCATCTCGCATAAGTCGGCGCACTATATTCGCACCCATTCGACCAAGACCCACCATGCCTAGCTGCATTGGAGCATATGACGTCATCTACTTACTTCCTTTCCAATTTTGGAGTTGATTGATCCTAAAACTTTGTCACCTAGAGCCAAGGGTTTTGCCAACCTAAATATCCCTTACACAGTGCATTAGCCTCCAGAGGGCCGAGGCTACCCTTTTTGTAGCTTATTAGACTCTTCTCTGGGTCCAGCAAAGGTTGTACAATACGCCAACTTTCTTCCACGGAGTCCTCTCTTGTGAACAAAGAGTACTCCCCGCTCAAAGCGTCGTGAATGAGGCGTTCATAAGGAAGCGGCAGCCTTCCCAACTCTTCAGCAAATGGTAGATCCAACGACACGACACGGCCACGACTTCCAACAGCATCTTTTGATGCCAATGTCAATCGAAGACTCGGGTTCGGATCTACACGTAGAATCATTTCATTAGGCGGAAGATGGCCCAAGTCCTTTACGTAAGACAGGTGAGGTGCTTTCTTGAATATCACTCTCAGTTCTGTTGCCCTTACCGCTAGAGCCTTTCCAGCACGGATGAACACTGGAACTCCGTACCAGCGCCAGTTCTCAATGAAGACTTTGGTTGCAACATAGGTCTCGGTTTGAGACGAAGGAAAAACTCCTGGAACCTCTAGATACCCTTCATATTGTCCAAAGACGGAAGTCTTTGGATCCATAGGTACCACAGCTCGTAATATATCGGCCTTTTTATCCCAGATGGCTCCATAGTTTTGTCCTGTAGGAATCTCCATCGTGATAAGCGATAACACCTGTAGCAGATGATTTTGAACTACATCCCTAACCGCTCCAACTCTATCATAAAATGAACCTCTATCTTCGACCCCGAAGTCTTCAGCCATCGTTATTTGAATGGAGTCCACATGCTCTCTTGACAACATAGGCTCAACGATCTCGTTAGCAAATCTCAGATATGAGATATCCAAAATGGGCTGCTTCCCCAAAAAATGATCGATCCTCAGGATCTGCTCTTCCTCTATCATCTCATGCAAAGTGTCGTTCAACATCTTCGCGGAAGCGAGATCCGTCCCAAATGGCTTTTCTATCAGAAACTTTCCTTTAGATGTCAAATCAACTGAAGAAAGCTCGTGAATAACCGAAGCAAACAGTGAAGGGGGGATCTCGAGGTAGTACAGCGGATTGTGGTAGACACCAATCACCTCTTTGAGTCGGCTATAGGTGTCGCGATCAGAGAAGTCTCCATGCACATAAGATAGCTTCGTCGCCAAAGATTCAAAGATACGGTCATTTACCTCTTCGCCAGCTTTGCCAAGTGCAGCTCTGAACTCCTCAATCAATCGGTCAAGAGTCCAAGGTTCAAGTGCAACTCCCACAACCGGACACTGAAGATACCCTGCCTGCTCTAATCTATAAAGCGCCGGAATGGTCATCTTATGAGCAAGATCGCCCGTTACTCCAAAGATGACAAGGACATCCACATTTGAGGTATTCATAAGAGCTTTACTCCCCAACTCATTGAGATCTGTTCAGACGGTGCGAGTTCCAAAAGGTTTGCACCTGAACGAAACGCTTGCGGACCGCACGTCATCGGTTCCACAGCGATCGCCTTACGTCTTCTCTCGCCCGGCAAAGTATCGCTGGTAAAGAGTTGGACATGGGAGAAGTACGCGTCAAACCAAAGAGCGACAACTCGATCGTCTTTACCAGAGACATAGACCCAGCCAACGCCATCGGGATCTCTAGCCAAGTCCAAGAACGTTTGATCGAGTTCGACGCCTTTGAGATGTTTTCCTAGTGAAAAATCAAGATTCGCGTCGAGACAACTAACGGCTCCTTTTACTACTCCCGTCTTTGGATCCGAGCACAGGCACGACTTCGCCAACATCGACACCACAGCGTCGTCCACCATAGCGTTTGGGCCCAGCGATATGTAGGGATGGTAACCTATTCCCAACGGTGCAACATCGCCACCAGTATTAGTTACCTTTGAAAGAACTTCGAGACCTTCTGATCCCAGTTGGTACGTGATCTGCAAAGCGAGGCCAAATGGATAGCCAGGAGTTGGAGATAACTCCGCTTGCAGTGTCACGTAGTTATCTCCCTGGACAAGGAGGTCAAAGGGTCGCCATCGTATAAGGCCATGAATTGCGCTTGAGGTGGATGGTTCACTCAAGTCAAGCTGGAAGGCCTTTCCTTTGTAAGAATAAGTTCCATCTTTTATACGATTGGGCCAAGGAAATAAAACAGCGCCGTGTGCACTCGGGCAGATCTCACTCTCATCAAATCCGTCAATGACATCTCGATCTCCGCAACGATAGGTGCGTAACGTTCCCCCGACTTCGGTTATAGCGGCCACCTGGTCACCGAGACCAATCTCATACTGTTTTCCAGATGGGGAAAGAATAGCCCATTCACCTCCTGACTCGTAGACTACCATCAAGCACGTGAGCGAGGCGAATTAGCGTTCCGCCCTGACGCCGCCACTCAAATCACCTTACACTTAAGATTATTTGGATAAAGTAAGCCGACTTATACGTAACATCTCACTTATTAGACCACCTAACATACATGTGTGCCTGAATCATATCTAAACTCTGAAGATGCTAGCGGGGAAGTATTAACTGATCAAACTTCTCCATCTGTGATCCCAACGGAGTCAGAGGTGACGGTGGTTGGAGGTGGCCTCGCTGGGCTGTCATGCGCAGTGGTTCTAGGAAACAATGGGGTTGACTACCACCTGCTCGAAAAAAGTGAAGTCCCAGGAGGGAAGGTTACGACGGATCGAGTCGACGGCTTCGTTCTTGACAAAGGTTTTCAGGTGTTTCTCGAGGCATCTCCGATGGGGAAAAGGTTACTTGATTACACGAAGTTAGAACTCCGACCGTTTTATAGGGGTCTATACATTGACTCTCCCTCTGGGAGCCGCACATTAATATCTGATCCGCTCTCTACAAACTTAGGCGTAAGAGATCTTCGTAACATACTCAACGCCAGCGATCTCGTAGGCATGGTTCAAGCTTCAATTGCTTATTTGAGATATCCCAAGAGCACCACAGCTGAGATCTTCAGTCAACTTCCCACTCGTTCTGTTCTTAGGCGATCTATCGCTGAACCTTTCTTTAAAGGGGTGCTGTCGGATCCTGAACTGCAAAGTCCAATCTCTCTAACTAGATCCATCGCCACATTATTTCTTAAAGGTGCGGCCTCCCTTCCCGCTTTAGGCATGGATTCCATACCTAGGCATCTTGCATCACAACTAGGTGATAGGTTACACACAAAAAGTGAGGTAGTCAGAGTTAGCTCTAAAGGAGTTGAGTTAACTGAGGGCAGGAAAATCAGCTCAAGATGCATTGTCATCGCCACTGATGCACCTACTGCCCGTAGACTTGTTCCCGGATCTGTTACAGAGGTTCCTTACAGGTCCGTCGGTTATACATACTTTTCAGCTGATGAACGCCCACTTGGACACGCAGCCCTTTACGTTCCATCGCTTCATAAAGGACCCGTTCTAACCGTTTCAGTACCAAGTGACATCTCTGTCTACTATGCTCCGCAAGGCCGACATCTTATATCAGTTTCACATTCAAGGGGGGCTTCTATATCTGATATTCGTTCCCAGTTGAACAAGATATTTAGAGGGCAATCAAACAGCTGGGAAGAGATCGCACATGGCGATATCGATGCCGCTCTTCCTGCTTTATTCGGTAAGAGCCTTGCACTACCTAACGATCGGTTGGTGGGACAAAATATCGTTCTTGCCGGGGATTTTCTTGACACTCCGTCTATAGATGGAGCCTTAGCTTCAGGAGTTAACGCGGCTAGAACCGCATTAGCAATTATCAAAGGACGAGGAAGCACAACTCCACCACGAGTAAAGTAAGTACCAAAGTTCTTAGATTAGGCGTTTGATGATTAGAAATAGATATAAATCCCAAGCAGAGTTTGATTTATCAATCACGAATCTTTCCCGCGGATCAACAGCCGCGGGA
>JAJYGA010000104.1 GCA_021785255.1 Actinomycetes bacterium | reverse complement strand
GAAGAACCGCCCTAATCAGGCTACTTTTCTTTGTACCAGTTGTGGGCTGTCGCTGTCAGCCGACTGGAATGCAGCTATCAACATCTCAAAGCGAGGTCAAGGTAGCTGGGTAGTGAGTCACGCTACCATACGCGACACAGGAGAGGCCGCATGAGTCCATATATCACGCAACTAACGTTGCCTCGTTTAGGCGAGTCCAAGCGATGTGCCTCTTTCTATGATTCTCAAGCTCGGTCCTTTAGGGCCGAGAAGTTGACGTAAGATATCCGCTTTGAGGTAGACGTGGTAGGCACCTTTACCAGGAATTTCGGTTAATGCTTTTATAAGAGTGGTGTTTTCGTAGTGTAAGCCGACGCCGTCATCGGTAGCGTAACCATCTGGAAGGACTCCTTCTTTTACCAACGCTTGAAGTTTGGGTCGACGTTGAGGTTCGGAGTCGTAATGGACTCCATTAGATAGAGGCAGAAATCCGAGACCGTCTGTAACAGCGCGAAGGTTGGATTGCAACATTTGACACAGGGTCCAAAGGAGTCAGTGGTACCTCCGACGTGCCAACAAAGTGATCCGGCTGAGACACCTCCGAGCACTATTCCGCTTTGCCACGCGGTGTGAAGTGCCTCGGGGAGTTGGTGCAGCCTCCATAGTGCGAGCAGATTGGCGACGCTTCCTCCGCCTACCCAGATGACGTCAGAGTCGAGTAGATACTGTAAGACATTGTCGACGTTTGGCATAGGGAAAAGCGAAAAGTGCCTGGTTTCGACGTTTGCTGCTTGTCCAGCCTCACTCAATAAAGCCTGCAGGTACCGACTGTCGCCATTGGCTGTATTGATAAAAGTTATGACTGGTCGTCGTCGTTTGGAATTTGAGATCTCTATTGCGTAGTTGATAAGCGCGCCAAACTCGAGTTCGCTATAGCGTCCCCGCTTCAGTCCTCCAGAAGTTGCGATGATTGTTGGGGTGTTAGCTGCCGTGGTCCGATTGTATCTTTGAGACGTCAAAACTGTGGTGAGTTTGCAAAAGAAGAATGACTTTAACGAAAGAGCCTTCCCTCCTTGAGCAACTTCATGACTAAAGTGGCAGTTCGTTTCTAGCACCTAATGGAGTTCCAAATCTTTGGCAGTTCTTGACTGACAGAGAAGGACCATTATGTTGTGGTGGTACTTCGAAAGTAATTAGCGACCCCGAGAAGGTGGCTGGTTTGAAATGGCCTGACGTTGTGATGCGATCTACAGCAGTTTTTATTCACTTTCACCAATAAGTTCAAGAGACCGTGTCTTATCCGTTAGATAAGTGTTTTTGTTCGACTTACGTTAAACATTTAGGCATAGAAAAGTCGGCAACCGATGAGAAAGTTTTGGTGAACACGAACTTTAGCCATGAGGCTACTGTGCCCACAGGAAAAATTTTGCATAAGTCTTTAGTCGTGAATTTTGTATATGGGTAGAACGACCCTATCAAGATTTGAATATACGTTCCGATGTAGTGGTCATTGACTTTCATGGAGGAAAGATTAGGATGCGACTTTTTAAGAAAGCGGCGTTGTGGTTGGTCGTAGTGTTAGGGTTCGAATTAGTTGGTGCGACTTTCTTGTCTTGGCAAGCGCTGTCTTCCAAAACTGCGGTTGCGAAATTCACCTCTAGAGATTTGGTTATCGCTTCTAACCTGCGTTCTTTGGGGGCGAACTACTGGAAATATGACGATGACATGAACAACTACGTCTATTTTTTAGTGTCTCATCAAGTTGGCACGGCAAACTCTTTTAAAGCTGCAGCTCTCCAAGATGCAGTCGCGATTCGTCGTTCACTTTCTACAATTATCTCGTTGGCGCCAAGTGGTAGCTCTGTGCAGAAGGTGGCAAAGCGTATCAGCGTTGACGTTGCTGGATACAATATCAATGTCCAAAGGGTATTTAATGCCGCCTCCAAAGGAGCCGTGGTCCGTGCTCAGAATGATCAGATCAACGGAAATGGATCTGTTTCAAATGATATTACTAATCAGCTTCCCGTATTGACCAATGCTGTTGTAGATCTTGAGACCCGGAACGTAAATGGAGTAGGTTCAAATCAAACGACGCTACTTATCGTAGCTCTGGTTGTTTCTGCGGGAGATCTTATCTTGGTTCTCGGGTTAGGCGTTGGATTCAAAAAGCTAGTCGTGTTACCGTTGGACTCTATAACTGGTTATCTTGACCATATGCTTCGAGGAACCAACCCTAGTGCGCGACTCGATACGACGCGAAATGACGAGTTCGGGGAGTTAGCCAAAGTGGTTGAATTCTTTGGAGAAACTGTAACAGGAGTCGTTGAGTCGACTGGTCACTTTTCCGAGCAGGTCCGCAAATTAGAGCGCGCGTCTAAAACTATAAATGAGTCAGCAGAAGGTACCGCTGCAACTTCAACTGAGGTAAACGCGGCGGTTGGCGAGGTGGTCGAGAACGTGTCCTCTGTAGTGGTGTCGACGGGTGAATTAAGGGCAGCGATTAGGGAAATCGCGGACAATGCATCTTCAGCCGCAGGTGTTGCGCGTGATGCTGTGAACTTTGCCGAAGGTGTGAGTTCAGATGTGGAGGCATTGGGCGTATCTGTACAAGAGATAGAGTCAGTGATCGCGATAATCAACTCAATTGCAGAGCAGACCAATCTCCTAGCTCTCAATGCGGCGATTGAGGCGGCTAGAGCTGGTGAGGCTGGTAAAGGATTTGCGGTTGTAGCAGGCGAGGTCAAGGAACTCGCTAATGGCACTCAGGAGGCTACGAAAGATATAAGGTCCAAGATAGACGTAATGCAAAATGAGAGCCGCAAGACTGTAGCCTCTGTTGAACAGGTAAAATCATATATCCTGAACATAAGCGACTTACAAAATTCAATAGCATCTGCGGTTGAAGAACAGTCCGTAACTACCGATGAGATTAGCCGGATGACGCAGATAGCGACAGAGTCGGCACGCTCAATATCCGATGCCACACACTCTCTCTCTACAGCAGCGGAAAGTACCCTCCAAAGTGCGAGTCTCGCTTATGAGGCTGCTCAAGGTGTTGATGGTGCAGCAGGACATCTTAGGGCTCTAACGAGTAAATTCGCTGGAATAAACATGAGGGAAAACAAAGCTGCCCAACAGCGCTTTAATGTACGAAATGAGAGTTATCCAAACGACGAGTCGCTGCAGTATGCGACAAATGGAAATCATTTCGATCAATGAGCCTGCTATGGTATAGCTGTTTTGAGTACCTTCACCCGGCGCACTTGCTTCGTTGGGAAAGTTGGAACATATGATCAAGTGACGCTTCGGAGTCCCACTACCGTGTGTCAGCGAGAGGGCACCGTCCTTCAGCGTGGTATGGATTGAGCGTGAAAAATCAGTGGTCGGGATTAATCGCCAAGTGGCAGGAGGAGGAAGTTTTTCCCGCCACTTGGGGTCGCGTCCTAAGATACTTTTATGGTCAACTCCAAGGTGGCTGAGGAGATGCAGGTACTGTGGGGTTTTTGTGTTCTTGTCAATATCGGGAATTCTATGCTCGTATAGTTGGTTGATTATTACAATTATTGTTTCCCTTTCGGTGCAACGTGGTTCCTTTTTTTGCGGGAGTCGCGTATCGACAGTCTTTAAAGTTGAGAGGAACTTCTGCATTGGTTCGAACCATAAAGGAACATAAGGGTCTTATTCTGCTGTTAGCGTGTATCGGCCAGTTCATGGTCATTCTCGATGTGTCGATCGTTAACGTGGCATTGCCCGATATTAAGAGTTCTTTGGGTTTTACGGACGCGCAACTTCAGTGGGTCGTGAACGCGTACACCCTCACATTTGCGGGGCTCTTGTTATTGGGAGGGCGAATCGCTGACATCTTCGGCCGTCGAAAGGTGTTCATGATCGGGCTTGGAGTTTTCACGGTGGCATCCCTCCTGGGTGCTTTATCGTCTGACCGCGGAGTACTGATCTTTGCCCGTGCCGTCCAAGGTTTAGGTGGTGCTATTTTATCGCCGGCCACACTCACTATCGTCACAACTACGTTTTCTGAAGGAAAAGAGAGGGCTAAAGCTCTTGGCGTATGGAGTGCTGTCGCTGGAGGTGGTGCTGCAGCTGGAGCTTTACTCGGTGGTGTATTGACGGATCTTTTGAACTGGCGATGGATCTTCTTTATCAATATTCCCATAGGTATTGGGGCTACGGTACTGACGTTTCTATATCTTTCGGAGCTCAAAAGAAATAAGGAACCTAAGGTATCGTTGGACGTCATTGGATCAATACTTATTACGTTTTCGGTAACGGCTCTTGTCTACGCATTGGTGGAAGGCGGATCTATTGGTTGGTCCAATAGCAGGACTGTACTGCTTTTTGTAGTATCTGGCCTATCGCTTGTGTACTTCTTGCTTCACGAGGCAAAGATTGCCAAAAATCCAATCGTGCCGTTAGGGTTGTTCAAACTGCGAACGCTTTCAATCTCTAATATCACTATGTTCTTCGTGGGAGGCTCAGTCTTTGCTAGTTGGTACTTTCAGTCTTTGTTCATGCAGCAAATTTTGGGTTACAGCCCGTTAAAGGCAGGACTTGCGTTTGTGCCTCAAACGTTGGCCATAGTAGTCGGTGCTCAGGTATCCTCGCGTTTGGTCGGAAGAGTTGGTGTTCGACCTCTGATTGTTCTGGGTCCAGCCATTACGGCAATTGGACTCATTTTATTTTCTGGAATCTCTGTTCATAGTACGTATCTTGGGTCTCTCTTTCTTCCCAGTGTTCTCACAACGTTAGGGGTAGGAACGACCTTTACTGCGTTGGCTATATCGGCAACCTCTGGGGTGCGAAAAGACCAAGCAGGACTCGCCTCTGGTCTTCTCAATACGGCTAGACAGCTAGGTGGTGCTGTGGGGCTGGCGGGACTTAGCGCGCTTGCTCTTTCTTTTACAACCTCGGATACGAAAGCCCTTTTAGCACAAGGTAGATACAGCTTCCATCAGGCAAGCCTTGTGGCTGCATCTGCTGGTTATGCGCGTTCGTTGGAAATATCAGCAGGCATAGCCTTGATAGCGGCAGCATTCGGAGCAACGCTAGGTGGCCGACAACAAGAAGTGAAGTGTCCAAACAACGAGGAGACTATTACTATTGATCCGACGCTAGAGGTTGAAGGCGCTTAAAGTCGTCTTTGCAAACAAGGCGTTTTGTGTTTGTATGAGAGCCAGCGTAGATCACTCAGAGGCAGATGCCAAAACACGTTTCTTGAGTTCTTCGAGGTTACTGAGAGAGATTTAAATGACTGTAGCTATATTGTGATATCAACAAAGACTTTGTCGTACTCGGTATGCATGAGCCAGTGCGAAAAAGAGAGTTTCTCTGATGTCTGAAGGTGTGATAAATCTTGAAGGAAGACAAACTGATATGCTTTTTGGGGCCGTTAGGAACCTCCGATCATAGAGCAATAGAGTTATTTTCGGGAATCGGGGAGTATGTTCCACTGCCAATGACCTCCATCTCTGAGATTGTTCAGACTGTGAACTATACTCCCGGCTGCTTCGGTGTTGTTCCTCTTGAGAACTCCACAGACGGAGAGCTTACAACCATCTCAGACAAGCTGATTTTTGACGCGACGGACATTCGTATTCAGCAGGAATGCGTATTGGCGGAGGGGATCTGTGCTTATGGTATTAGTGATATCTCTGTGGCTACCACGGTGATATCACACCCTCAAATCTTAGAACTCTGTTCTCACTTTATTAGAGAAAGAGGTCTAAGTACGAGACATGCAACATCAACTTCTGAGGCGTGCCGAGTGGTGGCAAATGAAAGGGATGTTACATTAATTGCTCTTGCACCTCCTGCAGTGGGTGGACGGCTTGGATTGGCCGCATATGACGACACGGTTCTGGATGTTCCTGAAATTCGAACCAGATACGTCCTTATCGGACAATCTATAGCTCCAGCTAGTGGATTCGATAAATCAGTATTCGTTGTTACTCCGGCTTTTGATGCAGTAGGTGCACTTTCCGATGTGCTGTCTTCTTTTACGAAACATTCAGTCAACATGCTGTCGATTCTCTCACGTCCACTGCAAGCTAAGATTGGTCTGCATAGCTTCTATGTCACATGCGAGGGGCATGTTAGCGACATCTCCCTTCAAAATACTGTAGAAAGCCTGCTAAGAGCCGGACATTCGGTAAAGCATCTAGGTTCGTTTCCTCGTTGGAAAGGAGCTGAAGTGACAGCTCCTTTTGCAACTTTGCCGTTGGGTTCTATAGAACCGGACGATATTTTAAAGAAGTCCGTTCCTGATCTTTTGGGTGTCTAGGACATGTCGTGAAGGTTGCCGTTATAGGACTTGGCCATATTGGTGGATCTTTCGCGAAAGCCCTCTTAGAGTCCAACGTGTATGTAACTTGTTACGATAGCGATGAGTGTACGCGAACGCATGCGAAAGATGCTGGCCTGAGATGTACAGATAATGTCTCAGATGCTTTATCAGGGGCAGATCTCGTGGTTTTAGCAACACCCACATCAGCTATCCCTATGGTACTTGCAGAGGTAGTGGACTGCATTAGCAAGTGGGAGGCTTCAGCTGCGCAGGTCGTTATCTCAGATCTGAGCTCGACGAAGTCGGGGTTTTTGGATACGGCATATGAGATGGTTGCTCGACTCTCATCTTCGACGTGCCACGACGTGGAGTATCTGAGCCTACATCCCATGGCGGGCAGAGAGGGAAGCGGATTCGACTCTTCGGACGCACAACTTATCAGATCAAGTACGTGGGCGATACTGATGGATCAAGAACATAGTTTCCATGCGATATCAGTGGCTATGAAAGTTATAGGTCACCTTGATGGCAAGGGTCTCTTTATTGATCCGAAGGTTCACGACCAGGCTGTGGCTCTGATATCTCACGTTCCACATCTGATGTCACTGGCTTACACTCAACTTCTGGAGAACTCCCAAATCAGAGGTATTTCTCTATCGCTGAAAGCCGGATCATTTAAGGATATGACTAGAGTTGCCAAGACCGACTCAGAAAAGGTCGCCGCTATGGTGGTTCCAAACAGGGATAACCTAGTGACCCTTGTGGATGACCTGATTGATATTCTTGGAGTAGTAAAGTCAAATATGAGAACTCAAGACAGCTTCGTTGAGTTTGCATCCCCGCTGGCGGCTTTCCTCAATGTCACAGAGCAAGCGGATAACATTCAATTGTCTTCTAAAGCGATTACTGTGCGAGCCAGTGAACTGAATGCCGTTTTGAAGGAGATATGTACTGGTGGGGGTCTTGTCCAGTCAATATCTACTGATAAAGATGCAGAGCATGTAAGGGTGACCTTTTTTAAAAGGCAATCCAGCTAGCTCTCGAACTGAATTGCAGTTCTTGTCGCAAGTATTGGCTTCAATTTGTTTTCGATCACCTTGATGTGTGCAGCGTGTGTAGCGTAGATTTTGTATGCGTCAAGATCTGCAAACTCAGCAACGACAGCGAAGTCACAGGTTGTGCTTGCAAGATCGGAACCTTTCCCAGCCCGAAAGCTTTGAATCTCCGGTATATCGTCTTTGAGAGTTTCTAAGGCCGACATTAGATCCTCAATCTCTTCGTCTTTTGTTCCCTCGTTGAAGGTAAATAGAGCACAGTGAGTTATCAACGATAGACCTTTCACTTCCTAGACCTATCACGTAGTTTACAGTAGAGACCTTGAAGTGCCGCCATCTACCACAAGGCTTGCACTATTTATGAATTGAGCCTGTTGTGAGCATAAAAAGGTCACTGCCTGTCCAAAATCTTCGGGGCACCTATGTGTGATACGCCTCGAGTGTCCAAGAAACTCGGGGCGTATCAGTTAGCGTTCAAAGTGCAAATAGAGTGAACTCCATTTATTAGTATCTGATTATCTTGTACAACTACTTCCCCTTGAATATGACGATCCCGGAGGCTACAACGTGCCAGACGGTTACCGGGTGAAGTTGAGATCAAGATCCTAACTTTACCATAGACACAACAGGCCAGTCATTCATGAAAGGTTCAAGATCTCCGCTGTCCATAGGGCTTATGAAACAAAGTTGCCGGGTGCAAAATCCGAGGAATTCACGAGACCGTGAGCTAGAAACGTACTTGACGTGGCGACCGCCGATAAGCCTATGCCGTTAGTGTTGAAGTTGCACATATAGGTCCCTCCAACCCATGTCTGACCATTGGGTTGAGGTTGAAACGTTAGGGAAAGTTGTGTGTAGCTGTTTGGTGGATAACTCTTGACACTTGCTGGCAAAGCACACCCTTGTGTGATTCCGTTGGATGCCGAGGCAGTCCCCCAAGCAGTATAGAAGTAGGCGCTAGTGCCTGGTGTGAGAGTAACGAGATTTGGGCCCGGGTCATATGCGATAGGGTCACCTCCGCGGCGTAAAGTCTTGGCAATGATTGGTTGTCCGTTTGCTGAATAGAACTCAATACCGGGATAGCCATACAAGGTACAGGTCACATTTGAGGTATTGGTGTATCTGAATATGACATCTAGTTGTTGGTCGGCTTGTATACCATCCCATGAATAAGAAAAGCTCAACTGTGAAGCATGGCACCTGGTAACTACATTGCTCTGTTGAGTAGCTGTTGTCGTCGTGCTAGGAGGTACAGAAGTGGTTGTAGATGTGGTAGCAGTTGTTGAAGAAGTCGTTGGTTGAGACGTAGTTGTCTTAGTGGTTGTAGTTGAAGACGACAAAGACGCTGTAGCTCCACAAGAACTAAGAACTACTGCACTCAGTATCAGGACAACCAGTGAGGAACTAAAGCGTTTTGGAAGTCTCATAGATGTCGATGTCTCCTTTGGTTTTTTGAGCTTTGAGTTCAAATCAGTCAGCGTTCAAAGTGCAAATAGAGTGAACTCCATTTATCAGTATCTGATTACCATGTACAACTACTTCCCCTTGAATATGACGATCCCCGAGGCTGCAACGTGCCAGACGGTTACCGGGTGAAGTTAAGATCAAGATCGTAACTTTACCATAGCTACAACAGGCCAGTCATTCGTCAAAGGCTCAAGATCTCCGATGTACTTAGGACTTATGGAAGAAAGCTGCCTGGAGCAAAGACACTAGGAGACATCCATGGAGCGTTTTGTAGGTAAACGCTGCCTGGAGCAACTGCCGATACGCGTAAGCCGTTAGTACTCAAGTTGCATATATCGGTCGCTCCAACCCATATTAGTTGGTCATTGGTTGGATGTTGAAACGTTAGGGAAAGTTGTGTGTAGCTGTTTGGTGGGTAACTCTTGACACTTGATGGCACAGCACACCCTTGCGTGATTCCGTTGGATGCCGAGACAGTCCTCCAAGCAGTATAGAAGTAGGCGTTAGCACCAGGTGTGAGAGTAACGAGATTTGGGCCTGGGTCGTATGCGATAGGGTAACCTCCGGTGCGGTCGGTCTTGGCAATAATTGGTTGTCCGTTTGCTGTGTAGAACTCAATACCGGGATAGCCATACAAAATACAGGTCACATTTGAGGTATTGGTGTATCTGAATATGACATTTTCTTGCTCACTCGATAGAAGAACGTATTCTGAATAAGAAAAGCTCAACTGTGAAGCATGACATCTAGTAACTACGTTGCTCTGTTGAGTAGTCGTTGTCGTCGTGCTAGGAGGTACAGAGGCCGTTGTAGATGTGGTAGCAGTTGTTGTAGACGTCGTTGATTGAGATACAGTTGTCTTAGTGGTTGTGAGGTATACACATATGTTGTGTATGAACTGTCAATGGCC